>CAKZIX010000116.1 GCA_936936565.1 uncultured Nocardiaceae bacterium
GGGCGTGTTGCCCATCAGTACGACGAACTCGGGCGCCGCGAGCGCGACGTGGCGGACGACAAAGGGCAGCATCGCGGCGATTTCCTCCGCCTCGGGGCGGCGGTTGCCGGGCGGCCGCCACGGCAGGATGTTGGTGATGTAAAGCGCCGCGGCGGCATCCCCGGCGCCGGTCGCGTTGCCCGACAACGGCTCCGGCAGCGACGCCGCCCAGGCGCCGTCGGCGCACACCAGCACCATGCCCGCGGCTCCGCGCGTGGCGACGACTGCGCGCGCCCCGGCGTCGACGAGCTCGGCGGCGGCGTCGTGCACCGCGGCAACCCCGTTCGGTGTCCTCCCGACGAGTTCGGCGAGCTCGTCGCTGTTCGGCACCAGCACCACGCCTTTCACCTGCGCGGCCGCGCGCAGGGCGGCGCCGGACACGTCGCAGACCGTCGGAATGCCGGCGTCGGTACCCAGTTCGGCGACCCGCGCGGGCAGGGTCGCGGCGACGCCCGCCGGGAGGCTGCCGGACACGACCAGGCCGGTGGCGACGTCCAGTCGCGACTGGATGCGCCGCAGCAACTGCTCGGTGGCGTCCGCGGCTGTCACGTGCGCACCCGGCTCCCACAGGGAAGTGGTTGCACCGCCCGCGGTTTCGGTAATCACCAGCGTGCGGCGCACCCGGGGGAGCAGGGGCAGCAGGTCGGCGTCGAGACCGAGGTCGGCGACGGCTGCGGCGAACGGCTCATCGGAAAATCCCAGCACGCACGACGAGGTGCCGAGTTGGGCCAGAACCCGAGATACGTTGACGCCCTTGCCGCCCGGACGTTCGTGGACCGTGTCGACGCGGTGCACGTCGCCGACCCGCAACTCGGCCACGGTGTAGGTGACGTCGTACGCGGGATTGGGTGTGACGGTGAGGATCACGCGATCACGCTCATGTCAGCCACCGGCCCCGCCGCAACACGCGGCGCAGCCGCAGCCGGTCGTCGACGACGACTGCGTCGGCATACGCGCCGGGCTGCAATGCACCGCAATCGGTATCGAGCCCCACCGCCCGTGCGGGGGTGAGACTGGCCGCGCGCACCGCGTCGACCAGCGGCACCCGCGAGGCGTGCACGGCGCGCGCGACGATCTCCACGAGGTGTCCGGTGCCGCCGGCGATGGAACCGAGCCCGGCGGCGGTCGCAACGGCGATCCGGGCAACCCCGTCGACGACGGTGACTGCTTGCGGCCCAAGCTGGTACGTGCCGTCCGGCATGCCGGCGGCCGCCATCGCGTCGGTGATCAGGGCCACCCGTGCGGGTGCCGCCGCGAACGCCAGCGCGACGAATCCGGGATCGACGTGCACGCCGTCGCCGATGACCTCGAGCACCGCCGGCCCGGACAGCGCGGCCGCCACCGGACCCGAACTGCGGTGGTGCAGCGGCGGCATGCCGTTGGCGAGGTGGGTGACGACGCGATCCGCGGCAAGGGCCGCGCGGAAGGTGTCGAAATCTGAATCACTGTGACCCAGAGCGATTTTCACGCCGTGCTGGTCGAGAATGCGGGTCACCTCGGTGACTCCGGGCAGTTCCGGGGCGACGGTCATCATGCGTACGTCGCCGCCGGCCAGCAGCCGGTGGGTGAGCTCCGGGTCGGGATCGAGCAGGTAGCGCGGATCCTGGGCGCCGCAGCGCGCATGCGACAGGAACGGGCCCTCGAGGTGGATCCCGGCGATCGTGCCCGGGGCGACGAGCGGGCGCAGCGTGTCCAGCTGCGCGAGGAGTTCGTCGGCGGGCGCGGTCACCAGGCTGGCGAGCAGTGTGGTGGTGCCGTGTCGATGGTGATGGGCCGCCGCGGCGGCGGCCGCGTCGGCAGCGGTGGTGGTGAAGCTGTGCCCGCCGCCGCCGTGATTGTGGATGTCGACCAGGCCGGGGTACACGATGCCGACCGGATCGGGCAGTGGCCCAGCACATTCGACGGCCGGGGCCACCGACACGATACGGTCGCCGTCGATGTCGACGACGCCGTCGTCGACAACCGCGTCGGCGGTGACCAGAGTGCCGCGCAGCCTCATCGGATCGTGCTTTCGCGCCCGCGCCGGGCCAATTGCCCGGCGGCCACCAGTCCGGCGTCGATACCGAAGCGGCCCAGTACAACTCGCGGTGCCGCCACAACCCGGACGCGCTGCTGCAGGGCGGCCTGCAGTGGCACGGTGAGCGCCGGACCCGCGCTCGACAGGCCGCCGGCGATCACCAGCAGTTCCGGACACGCGGCGTGAATCACCCCGAGTAGTCCGTCGGCGAGGGCGTCGATCGCCTCGTCCCACACCGCGCGGGCCACCGCATCGGTCTCCAGAGCGCGGAAAACATCTGCGGCGCCGGCCGTGTCGATCCCGGCGCGTTCGGCATAGCGGCGCCCGATCGCCGCCGCGGAGGCGACGGTTTCGAGGCATCCGACGTTGCCGCACACACACGGGCGCCCGTCCGGGCGCACCACGATGTGCCCGTACTCGCCCGCCTGCCCCGAGCCGCCGCGTACCAGCCGCCCACCCACGGCGAGCGCGCCGCTCACACCGGTGCCAAGCACCACCACGCACACGTCGTCGTGGCCGGCACCGGCCCCGAACTGCCACTCGGCCCAGCCGGCCGCGGTGACATCGTGATCGATGAGGACCGGGAACCCCCAACGCTGCGCATACAGTCCGCTGACGTCGCGGTCGCGCCAGCCGATGTTGCCGCTGAACACGGCAATCCCGCGCGCGGCGTCGACGATGCCCGGCAACAGCACCGCGCCGCGCACCACCCGGTCCCGCTGCGCCGCGTCCAGGCCGTCGAGCAGGAACTCGCCCAGCGCGGCGACGGCATCCAGCGCGGCGGCACCGCGCGGTGTGGCCCGGGTGTCGCGGGCGACGATCGCGCCGTCGGCCGCCGTGATCGCGCCCTTCATGGAGGTGCCGCCGACGTCGATGCCGAGGACCAGCGCGCCCGCGGCGACGGGTTGCGCGTCGGCGGTGGAGGTCACGGTTCGAGGATGACCGATCGGCTCAGGCTACGCGGGTGATCGGGATCCAGACCGAGATCGGCCGCGCGCAGCACGCACAGCCGGTGCACGCGGACCAACTCGGCCATCGGATCGGCGTCGTGGTGGATCAGCTCGGCACCGGTGGCGGCGACGTCGTCGGCAAAACCCGGAATCAGCGGACCGAATGCCCACACCACCCGCCCCGGCGCCGCAATGGCGATCGGGCCGTGGCGGTACTCGGTGGCCAGGTACGACTCGACCCACGCCTGGCACGATTCGCGCAGCTTGAGGGCGGCTTCGTCGGCGAGCGTGCCGGCCAGCCCCATGCCCACGAAGCTGACCTGCTCGGCGCCCCGGGCGGCACCGGCCACCGTGTCGTCGGGTTCGGCGAGGATTGCTCGGGCCTGCTCGATGGCCGGGCTCAAGTCTTCGCCCAGGTGCCAGCGCAGGATGGCCAGCGCGGTGGTCGCGAATCGGGTCTGCACGACCGACTGTTCGTCGACCGCGTCGATCAGAATCGGGTGTGCCAGGTCGACGACCGGAGTACCGGGACTCGAGGTGATGACGGTGACCGGCGCCCCGGCGGGCAGCGCGCGCATGGCGTCGACGACCTCGGTGGTCGTGCCGGACCGGCAGATCACCAGGTAGCGGTCGTAGCTGCGGGTGGTCGGCACCTGGCTGGCCGGCCAGGCGTCGGTGACACCGAGCCCGGCACTTTCGCGAGCCACCGCGAACGCGCGCGACATGAACAACGAGGTGCCGCAACCGATCGCGGCCACCCGCTCGCCGGGTGTAGGCAACAGATCCCGGTGGGCCGCAGCGGTTTCGGCCGCGCGGGCCCAATCGTCCGGTTGCGTGCCGATCTCGGCCTGAAGGTGTGTTGCGGAGGAGAGGCTCACCCTCAAAGAATGCAGTCTGCTGCGCGATTGTGTCAATATCTTGCAGGCTTCGATCACGATCAATCATCAACTCGGCGGTGTAGGTTGTCCGACACCACTCCTTGACGGCAGGTATGACCTGGAGCACAATTTACGGCCACGCAATATTTTGCGTGAAATCTACGGATTTCAATCGATTTCGATCAGAGGTTGGCAGCGCCAGTCTAAGAAAGGGCACGTGATGCGACCAGTATGGAAGGCGGGGGTGCTCGTCACGAGTCTCGCGCTCGCCCTCACCTCGTGCGGCTTCGGCGGGGACGACGGCGGCAGCGCCGACGGCAAGACCACGATCAACTTCCTCGCGCCGACATACCGCGACGGTGCCGACGGCACCAAGGCGTTGTGGGACGGCATCATCAAGGACTTCGAGGCGAAGCACCCGAGCATCGACGTCAACCTCGAGATGCAGTCGTGGGACAACATCAACGACGTCCTGCGCACCAAGCTGCAGAACGAGAAGTCCACCCCGGACGTGCTCAACATCGACGCGTTCGCCGGACTTGCCAAGGACGGCAAACTCTTCGAGGCCGCCGAGGTGCTCTCGGAGGCGACGCTGAAGGACTTCCAGCCGAGCTTTGCGGCCAACGCCTCGGTGGGCGGCAAACAGTACGGCCTGCCGTTGTTCGCCTCCACCCGGACGCTGTTCTACAACAAGGATCTGTTCGCCAAGGCCGGCATCGCCGCACCGCCCAAGACCTGGGACGAACTGCTCGACACCGCCCGCAAGATCAAGGCGCTGCCCGACGTCACCGGCGGCTACGGCCTGCCGCTCGGCTCCGAGGAGGCCCAGGGCGAGACCTCGATCTGGACGTTCGGTGCGGGCGGCTCCTGGGGCGACGGCAACCAGTTGACCATCGACTCCCCGGCCAACGTGGAGGGGGTGGCCGCCATGAAGAAGCTGATCGACGAGAAGGTCACCCAGCCCAATCCCGGTGCGAGCGACCGGACTCCGCTGATCAACGTCTTTATCCAGGGCAAGCTCGGCATGATCGAGGGCCTGCCGCCGACGGTCGCCAAGATCAAGAAGGACAACCCCGGCCTGCCGTATGCCACCGCGCCGATCCCGACCAAGTCGGGCCAGCCGGTGACGCTCGGTGTCGCCGACCACCTGATGGCGTTCAAGAAGGACGGCTCGAAGCGAGACGCGATCAAGGCGTTTCTGGACTTCTTCTACGCGCCCGACACCTACGCCAACTTCGTCAAGACCGAGGGCTTCCTGCCCGTCACGGTGACCGGTGCGGAGAGGCTCAAGGACAACGAGGTCACCGCGCCGTTCCTGGCGACGCTGCCGGCCGCGAAGTTCTATCCCAGCACCAACCCGAAGTGGTCTGCTGCGCAAAAGGCGCTGCAGCAGACCGCGGGCACGATCGATCAGGGTGCCAGCCCGGCCGACGTGCTGAAGAAGGTTGCGGACGCAGCCAAGTAAGCGACGTGGGTGTGGGTCACCGGAACGTATCCGGTGACCCGCACCGACGCGGAAAGGAACACGATGGCAATCGCCGCGACTACCGCGCCACCGACCACCGGCGCACCGCCGCCCGCGCGGCGGCGCACCGGGTCCGGACTGGTCGCGGCACTGCCGTGGATCGGACCGTCCCTGGCGCTGATCGCCGGGATCGTGCTGTTCCCGGCCGGCTACATGATCTGGACTTCCACCCGGGACCTGTCGGAGTACGGCGAGGACCGCGGCAGCGCGGGGCTGCAGAACTTCGTCACGCTGTTCGCCAAGGAAGATCTGGCGCGCATTCTGGTCAACACCGTGGTGTGGGTGGTGGCGGTCGTGCTGATCACGCTGGTGCTGTCGCTGGCGCTGGCCCAGTTCCTGTCCAAGGATTTTCCCGGCCGCAAGCTGGTCCGGCTCGCCATCCTGGTGCCGTGGGCGGCGTCGGTGGTGATGACGACGACGATCTTCTACTACATGCTCGATCCCGACGTGGGCATCGCGAACCGCTTCCTCGTCGACATCGGCCTGCTCGACACCGGCTACGGCTTCACCAAACAGCCGGTGCAGGCGTTCTGGGTGGCCGTCGTGGTGGCGGTGTTCGTGTCGATTCCATTCACCACGTATACGATTCTCGCTGGACTGCAATCGATTCCGGCGGAGGTGGTCGAGGCCTCCGCGGTGGACGGTGCCAATCCGTGGCAGCGCTACCGGTATGTGATCCTGCCGCAACTGCGCTCGGCCATCGCGGTCGCGACGATCATCAACATCATCAACAGCTTCAATTCGCTGCCGATCCTGAAGGTGCTCACGGGCAGCATCGCGGGCTACCAGGCCGACACGACGACCACGCTGACGTTCAAGTTGATTCAGGGATTCGAGATCGACACCGCCGCGGCGATGAGCGTGCTGAACTTCGCGATCATCGTCGTGGTCATCGCGATCTACGTCGTCGCCGTCAAGCCGATGGCGAGCGTGGACCGATGACCGCCACACGCAAGCGGTGGGGCCTGTCCGTCGTCGGCGCGATCCTGGCGCTGCTGTTCCTGTTGCCGTTCGTCGTCATGGTGCTCGGATCGCTCAAGACGCAGGCCGAGATCCTGCGGATCCCGCCGACCTACCTGCCGGAATCGTGGCGACCGGACAACTACGCGACGATGTGGGACACCCCGGAGACGCCGCTGCCGTACAACCTGGTGAGCACGATCGTGATCTCGGTCGCGGCGACGCTGCTGGTGCTCGCGGTGTCCATACCGGCGGCGTATTATACGGCACGCAAACGCTTTCCGGGCCGGGTGGCGTTTCTGGGCCTGGTGCTCATCACTCAGATGCTGCAGCCGACGGTGCTCGCCGCCGGATTGATCCGCGAGTTCTTCACCCTCGACATCTCCGACACCTGGCTGGCGATGATCCTGGTCAACGGGGCGTTCAACCTGTCGTTCGCGGTGTGGATTCTGCACAGCTTCTTCGCGTCGGTCCCAGTGGAAATCGAGGAGGCCGCACAACTCGACGGGCTCAGCAGGTGGCAGACGCTGCGCAACGTGACGCTGCCGATGATCATGCCCTCGATCACCATCTGCCTGTTCCTCACTCTGGCCAACACCTTCAAGATGTACGACCAGAACCTGGCGCTGACCAACGGCGATCCGCTCAAGCAGACGCAGATGGC
>CAKZIX010000117.1 GCA_936936565.1 uncultured Nocardiaceae bacterium
TGCTGTGGCAGCACCTGTTCTGGTTCTTCGGCCATCCCGAGGTGTACATCATCGCGCTGCCGTTCTTCGGCATCGTTTCGGAGATCTTCCCGGTCTTCAGCCGCAAGCCGATCTTCGGTTACACCACGCTGGTGTACGCAACGCTCGGCATCGCCGCGCTGTCCATCGCGGTGTGGGCGCACCACATGTACGCGACCGGCGCTGTGCTGCTGCCGTTCTTCTCCTTCATGACGTTCCTCATCGCGGTGCCCACCGGCGTGAAGTTCTTCAACTGGATCGGCACCATGTGGCGCGGTCAGTTGACCTTCGAGAGTCCGATGCTGTTCTCCATCGGCTTCCTCGTGACGTTCCTCTTCGGCGGCCTCTCCGGTGTCATCCTGGCCAGCCCCCCGCTGGACTTCCACGTCACGGACTCGTACTTCGTCATCGCGCACTTCCACTACGTGCTGTTCGGCACCATCGTGTTCGCCACCTACGCCGGCATCTACTTCTGGTTCCCGAAGATGACCGGGCGCATGCTCGACGAGCGTCTCGGCAAGTGGCACTTCTGGGCCACGCTGATCGGCTTCCACACCACGTTCCTCGTGCAGCACTGGGTGGGTAACGAGGGCATGCCGCGCCGGTACGCCGACTACCTGCCGTCGGACGGCTTCACCTCGCTGAACACGGTGTCCACCATCGGCGCGTTCATCCTCGGTGCGTCCACGCTGCCGTTCATCTGGAACGTCTTCAAGAGCTACCGCTACGGCGAGGTCGTCACGGTGGACGATCCGTGGGGCTACGGGAACTCCCTCGAATGGGCCACCACCTGCCCGCCGCCGCGGCACAACTTCTACGAGCTGCCGCGCATCCGCTCGGAGCGCCCGGCGTTCGAGCTGCACTACCCGCACATGGTCGAGCGCATGCGCACGGAAGCGCACGTCGGCTGGGGCTCGGCCAAGCACAACGAGCACACCGAGCTCACCAAGGCATAGTCCTGACCCAACGGGCGGCCACCGGAAACGGTGGCCGCCCGTTCGGCATTTTCGGGCGGTCGGGGAATCGGTGCGACGGGGCTGACACAATGAGGCGACGGCACCCGCAGGGAGCGAAATGGAGTTGGGCTTGGGTACGGAGCAGACAGGCGGCGTCACCGTGCTGATCACGGTCACCGGACCCGACAAACCCGGGGTCACCTCGGCGCTGCTGGCAACGCTGTCGCGGCATGCGGTGAGCCTGATCGACGTCGAGCAGGTGGTGATCCGCGGCCGGCTCACCCTCGGCGTACTGATTTCGTGCCCCAACGATCCCGAGGAACTGCAGGACGAGCTCGAGGCGGCCATGGCGACCGTCGGCATGGCCGTGGACGTGGAGATCGGTGCCAGCTCCCAGATGCACGCGCCGTCGTCCACGCACGCGGTCGTGGTGCTCGGAAACCCGGTCACCGCAAAGGCATTCAGTGCGATGTCGCGAAAGCTGGCGCAGCTCGGCGCGAACATCGACGCGATCCGCAGCATTGCCGACTACCCGGTCACCGGCTTCGAGCTGATGGTCACCGCGGTGTCCACCGACGTCGAGTTGCGGGCCGGGCTCGCCGAGGTCGCGGTACGACAGAACGTCGACGTCGCCGTCGAGCGGGCCGGGCTGGCGCGGCGCGCCAAGCGGCTCATCGTCTTCGATGTCGATTCCACGCTCATCCAGGGCGAGGTCATCGAAATGCTGGCCGCACACGCCGGCGTCGAAGACGAGGTACGTGCGGTCACCGAGGCGGCGATGCGCGGTGAGCTCGATTTCGGCGAGTCGCTGCACCGCCGGGTCGCCACGCTGGCCGGTCTGGACGCCACGGTGATCGACGAGGTGGCCGAGGCCATCGAGCTGACCCCGGGGGCGCGGACCACGATTCGCACACTGCGGCGCCTGGGCTATCACTGTGGCGTGGTGTCGGGCGGATTCCGGCAGGTCATCGAACCGTTGGCGCACGATCTCGAGCTCGAGTTCGTGCAGGCCAACACACTGGAGATCGTCGACGGCAAGCTCACCGGCCGGGTCGTCGGCGAAGTGGTGGACCGCCAGGCCAAGGCTGCGGCGCTGCGGCGTTTCGCCGCCGAGGTCGGGGTGCCGATGGAGCAAACGGTCGCTGTCGGCGACGGCGCCAACGACATCGACATGCTCAACGCCGCCGGGCTGGGGGTTGCGTTCAACGCCAAGCCGGCGCTGCGCGAGGTCGCCGATACCGCGCTGAACCACCCCTACCTGGACGCGGTGCTGTTCATCCTCGGCGTCACCCGGCACGAGGTGGAGGCCGCCGACGCTGTCGACGGGCTGGTGCGCCGCGTGCCGATCACGCCGGTTGCCAGTGCCTGATCCCGACGGCGGGTTTGCCGCCCGGCACGCCGTGCTCGCACGTGGCTACATCGGCCGTCCCGATCCGGACGATCCCGCGTTGGTCGAGGCCATGCAGATCGTGCTGCACATCCCGAAAGTCGATCCGCCACTGCGCAGTTCGGTGCTGGCTGCGGCCGCCGCAGCCACTCTGACGCTGTGCCTGGACGATCGTGTCGGCCCCGACGGGCCGTGGCACCGGTCGTATCTCAGCTGGGCGACGTCGCGCTTTCGCAAGGTGGCCCGGCGCGCACGCGGCGCGCAATGGCAAGCAGCACAAGAGGTTCCGGGTATCACCGTCGAGCTCGGCGGGGCGCAGGCGCGCGCCCTGGTACCGGGTCCGGTGGGGGAGTTGGATCCGCGCATCAAGCGCCTGCAGGTCGGCGGCACGGATCTCGTGCACGACGATCCCGGTCCGCCGCACGCCGCCCGGCCGGTGTTCTGGGTGCAGGCCGCGCTCGACATGACCGTGGGTAAGGCGGCCGCGCAGGTCGGGCACGCCGCGATGCTGCTGGCCGGCACGATGCCGGCGGGGGACGTCTTCGCGTGGGCGCAGTCCGGATTCGCCTGTTCGGTGCGCGACGCCGGCGCCGACGTCTGGCAGCGGGTGACGCAGCGTGTGGACGCGGCCGCCGTGCGTGATGCCGGATTCACCGAGGTCATGCCCGGCTCGATGACGGTCGTGGGGGTGCCGCAGCCCTGATCTGCCGATAGCCAGGACCTGTCAACTGGCTCTGGATTCGGTGGCCAGTTGGTTGGCATTCTCGACGGATGCTGACCCGTCGCCTGCTGGCCTTGTACGTCGGACTCTGGTTGTACGGGTTCTCGATGGCCATGATGATCCGTGCCAATCTCGGGCTGGATCCCTGGGACGTGTTCCACCAGGGTCTCAACCGGCACCTGCCGCTGAGCTTCGGAATGATCACCGCGCTCACCGGACTGGTCGTACTGCTGGCCTGGATTCCGCTGCGGCAGCGGCCGGGGCTGGGCACGATCAGCAACGTCGTCGTCATCGGAATTTCCGTCGACGCCGCGCTGTGGCTGTTGCCGGACGTGCACGGCTGGTGGCTGCGGGTGGCGACCATGCTGGCCTCGGTGGTGCTCAACGCGATTGCCATCGTGCTCTACATCGGTGCGGGCTTCGGGCCCGGGCCGCGCGACGGACTGATGACCGGTCTGGTCGCCCGTACCGGCGGGTCGATCCGATTGGTACGCACCGTGATCGAGGTCACAGTCTTGGTGACCGGCTGGCTGCTCGGCGGATCCGTCGGCCCCGGTACCGTCGTGTACGCCCTCGGCATCGGGCCGCTGGTGCAGGTGCTCGTACCCTCGGTGTCGCGCTGGCTGCCCGGGTTCGCGGTTGTGCGGGAGCGCGAGCAGCTGGGCAAGGCGGGCGCCGAGGTTTGACGTTGTCGCGGCGTGGGTAATGGGGGCGCAGGAGGCGGTGTGTATGAACGGTCCGTTGTTGTTCGGTGTGCTTGTTCTCGGTTGGCTGCTGCTGTCGGTTCCCACCGCGCTTCTCGTCGCGCGAACGATTGCCGACGATTCCGAGAACGCTCGGTTCACGCGCGACACACAGCGTCTGCCGTGAAGTGAAACGACCGGCAAAGTAGGCCAAGATGGTGGCCGTGCCGGAACCGGATCCCGATCTGCTCATCGATTTCACCGACGTCACGATCCGCCGCTCAGGGGTGACGCTCGTCGGGCCCGTCACGTGGTCGGTGGAACTGGACGAAAAGTGGGTGGTCCTCGGTCCCAACGGCGCCGGCAAAACGTCGCTGTTGCGGATCGCCGCCGCGGAGGTGCATCCGACGACGGGTTCGGCGCACATCCTCGGTGAGGTGTTGGGCCGGGTCGACGTGTCCGAATTACGTCCGCGCATCGGCCTTTCGTCGTCGGCGTTGGCCAGCCGGATACCGGCCGACGAGAAGGTGAGCGACCTGGTCGTCTCCGCCGGATACGCGGTACTCGGCCGGTGGCGTGAGCACTACGACCGGGTCGATACCGAACGCGCCGTCGACACCCTGGAGAGTCTCGGCGCCGAGCACCTTGCCGACCGCACCTACGGGACGCTGTCCGAGGGTGAACGCAAGCGGGTGCTGATCGCGCGCGCCTTGATGACCGACCCGGAATTGTTGCTGCTCGACGAGCCGGCCGCGGGTCTGGATCTCGGCGGCCGCGAGGAACTCGTCGGGCGGCTCGGCGATCTGGCCGAGGATCCGGATTCGCCGGCGACCGTACTGGTCACCCACCACGTCGAGGAAATTCCGCCGGGCTTCACGCACGGGCTGCTGCTGAAGGAAGGCCAGATCGTCGCGCAGGGGCTGATCGACGACGTGCTGACGAGCGACAACCTCAGCCGCGCCTTCAGCCAGGCGATCACGCTGGAGAAATCGGACGGCCGCTACTTCGCGCGGCGCACCCGCAAGTCGGGCCGGCACCGCACCCGATAGGTTCGGCGCATGACACTCAAGGACGCGTCGACCGTGATGCTGCTGCGTGACGGCCCCAGCGGTATCGAGGTCTTCCTGCAGCGCCGCGTCAAGGGCATGGCGTTCGCCGGTGGCATGACGGTGTTTCCGGGCGGCGGCGTCGACCCGTCGGACGCCGACAGCGCGCTGCGCTGGGCCGGCCCGCCGGTGTCGTGGTGGGCGCAGCGCTTCGGCGTGGACGAGTCGAAGGCACAGGCGCTGGTGTGTGCCGCAGTGCGGGAGACCTTCGAAGAATGCGGAGTGTTGCTCGCGGGCCCGTCGCCGGACGACATCGTTGCCGACAGCGCGGGATTCCGTTCCTACCGGCGCGCCCTGGAGCGCCGCGAGCTGTCGATGCGCGAGTTCTTGCAGGAAACCGACTTGGTGTTGCGAGCCGACCTGTTGCGCCCGTGGGCCAACTGGATCACGCCCGTCGGTGAACAGCGCCGTTACGACACCCGGTTCTTCGTCGCGGTGGTACCTGTCGGGCAGCATCCCGACGACGAGACCTCGGAAGCCGAGCTCGCGCGCTGGGAGGCGCCGGCGGACGCGTTGGCCGAGTTTGCGGCCGGTGCTTCGATGTTGCTGCCGCCGACCTGGGTGCAGCTGACCGCGCTTTCCGGTTTCGCCGGCACCGCGCAGGTGCTGGCGGCGGTACCGGAGATCACGCCAATCGAGCCGAAAATCGTTGCAGACGACGGCAATTGGCGCGTCGAGTTCGCCGAACAGGACGCCTACTACGCAGCGGGGGTGCATCCGTGGCAGCCGTGAGCGAGTTCGTCGCGCTGGATGTTTCCGACGGTGTGGCGACGATCCGCGTCGACAAGCCGCCGACGAACGCGCTCGACACTCAGGTTCTCGACGAGTTGCGTGCCGCCGCTGCGGCCGCGGCCACCGACCGTGCCGTCGCCGCCGTCGTGTTCTACGGCGGGGAGAAGTTCTTCGCCGTGGGCGACGACGCCCGCGAGCTCGCCGCCCTGACGCCCGGCATGCTCGCCGACCGGCACGCCGCGCTGGCGGCGATCGCCGAGCTGCCGAAGCCGACGGTGGCCGCGATCAGCGGCTATGCCTTCGACACCGGTCTGGAGCTGGCACTGTGCGCCGACCGGCGGATCGTCGGCGACAACGCGAAACTGTCGCTGGGCGCGATTCGGCAGGGGCTCATCCCGTCCGGTGGGGCCCACGTGCGCCTGGCCCGTCTGATCGGTGCAAGCGCCGCGAAGGACTTGATCTTCACCGGGCGCTACGTCGAGGCCGATGAGGCGCGAGCCCTCGGACTGGTCGACGAGGTAGTCGCTCCCGACGACGTCTACGTGGCCGCCCGCCGCTGGGCTGCACAGTTCGACGGTGCGCCGGCGCTGGCGCTGGCGGCTGCGAAGGCAGCCATCGAGGCCGCCGATTCGAGCGTCGAGCGGGAGCGTTTCGCGACGTTGCTGGCCTCCCGGGACGCGCAGTCCGGGCTGGCTTCCTACCTGGCCGACGGTCCGAACAGCGCACGGTTTACGGGCGAATGACGGATGCACGCCGGCCTGGTTCGGCGCGCGATACGTGCTACTTCGGGGCCGGCGGTGGCGGGGGTGGCGGCGTCGACGGGGTGGCGGTGCAGAAGTGGCAGCCGTCGCCCGGCAGGTCCGCGGGCGGCTTCGGCTTGGGCGCAGGCTGATGACAATTCACCTTGCAGGGCGGTGCGGCCGAGGCGACCTCGGTTGCCGCGACGCCGGCGAACCCGAGGGCGGCGGTCATGGCGGCGACGGCGATGACGGGGCGAAGTCGGTGCTTCATGGAACTCCTCGATCGTTGCTGGGAATTTCATGGTCTGCGGATGTGGCGCACCGTTGAAGAGACCCTGCGTGGATGCCGGCGCCCCGGAGGGTGTCTCGTTGGGCACCCTGAGGAGGTGACCTGCATGCGGCGTTGCGCCGAACATGTAGTGTGCCCCACATGACCGCAAGCCCTCAGGAGCCGCGTCACCTCGCTGTTGTGCCGGATCCGGACCCCGCGCCGAACCCGCACGCCACCGAGGAGCAGGTGCAGGCCGCGTTGCAGGACACCAAGCTCGCCCAGGTGCTCTACCACGACTGGGAAGCGGAGACCTACGACGAGAAGTGGCACATCAGCTACGACGA
>CAKZIX010000118.1 GCA_936936565.1 uncultured Nocardiaceae bacterium
TGCGCTCGCGCGCGTTGGGCGTTCCCTACTATGGCGACAGTGCGTGTCATGATCGCGCTGGTCGCGATGGTCTCGGTTTTCGTCGCGGCGCTGTGGCCGGTGTACGTGCGCCCGCGGGTAGAGCAGCCCCGCACGGTCGACGCGATCGTCGTGCTCGGCGGCGCACACGACGGCCGGGAAGAGCTCGGATTACGCCTGGGCCGTGCCGGATACGCACCCCTCGTGGTCTTCTCCAACCCGTACGTCGAGAGCCCGATGCTGAGCCGGATCTGTCACGGCGGCTACAGCTTTCAGGTCGAGTGCTTCCGCCCCGAGCCGCCGACCACCCGCGGCGAAGCCGCCTACATCGCCGGCCGCGGCTGGCGTTCCATCATGGTCGTCACCTTCACCCCGCACATTTCGCGCGCCCGCTACATCATCCAGAAATGCTTCGACGGCGAACTCGCCATGATCGACGTCGCGCCCGAGCTGTCCGCGGCGCGCTGGGCGTTCAACTACCTCTATCAATCAGCGGGGTACACCCGGGCGCTGTTCGAAACCTGCCGCGATTAGCGCGCCGAGAGGTTCGACACCAGATCGACGATGTCCGACAAGGTGTCACCCTGTCACACGATTTGTCGAATTCGCTGCGGTCAGTAGGCGCCGTCGGCGGTGGCGACCGTCGTGATCGTCTTCTTGATGATCAGCAGGTCCTGCACCATCGACCAGTTCTCGACGTAGGACAGGTCCAGGCGCACCGACTCCTCCCAGGACAGATCGGAGCGGCCGCTGACCTGCCACAGGCCGGTCACGCCCGGCTTGACCAGCAAGCGGCGGCTGACCACGCCGTCGTAGCGTTCCACCTCGCGGCGCAGCGGCGGCCGCGGCCCGACCACGCTCATCTCGCCGCGCAGGACGTTGAGGAACTGCGGCAGCTCGTCAAGGCTGTACTTGCGCAGCACCTTGCCGACGGGCGTGATGCGCGGGTCGTTGCGCATCTTGAACAGCAGGCCGGCGCCCTCGTTCATTTCCAGCAATGCCGACAGATGCTTGTCGGCATCCTCGTACATGCTGCGGAACTTGATCATCTGGAAGGGCTTGCCGTCGATACCGACGCGCTCGGAGCGGTAGAACACCGGTCCCTTGCTGGTGAGTTTGACGGCGATTGCGGCGACGATCATCACCGGTGCGACGGCGACGAGAGCGGCAACCGCGAAGCAGAAGTCGAAGGCGGCCTTGCGCAGCGAGTTGGCGCGGTCGTACTGCGGCTTCTCGATGTGCACCAGCGGCATGTCGGCGACCGGACGGATCTCGACGCGCCGCGCGGCGACGTCGACGAGATTGGGCGTGACCACCAGATCGACGCCCATCGGTTCGAGGGCCCACACCAGGTTGCGGATGCCGTCGGGGCCGAGGTGTTCGGTGTCGGTTACCGCGACGGTGTCGGCGCCGCTGGTCCGGACTGCTTCGACGACGGCGTTCTCGTCGCCGAGGATCGGCACGTCGGTGTTTCCGATGCGCAGGGTGCCGGCGTCGCCGCGGGCGCCGGGCGGCATGCAGACGCCGACGACGCGGTATCCGGACGCCGTGTCACGCGCGAACGATCGCGCCACCGCTTGTGCGGCGTGGCGACCGCCGACGATCAGCACCGAGGTTTGGTACTTGCCCTTGCGGCGCTGCCGGATCGCGTACCGGCGCCAGGCACGTCGGGTGAGCAGCAGGCCGAGTAGGCCGACGGGCAGCGCGATAGCGAGGTATCCGCGCGCGATGTCGATGTGGACGACCACCGAAACGATCGCGATGACGCCGAACAGCCGCATGGTCGCGATGACGATCCGGCGGTACTCTTCGGCGCCGCCGCCGATCACGCGCGGCGAGCGGGTGTTGAGCAGCGACAGGTCGACGAACCAGAGCAATGCGATCACTGCCGACACCGTGGTGTAACCGACGTCGGTGGTCAGCGCCCAGGCCAGCCGCGAATCTTCAGCAATCACGTCTCCGAAGCGGGCGTATTGCGCAACCATTACAGCGGCCACGATGACGAGCGCATCGGTGACCCACAACCGCGCCTGGTACGCGCGCTGCCACTTTTCCCGGTCGGAGGAGGGGACAGCGCGCAACGTATGCGGAGCGGTTATCGCCGCCGCCGCTCGGGCTCGTGCTTTCACTTACGGTCTCCCTCGTGGAACCTTCGTCAGAACCGTTCGCCCCCCCGAAGGGCGTCCAGGTTCCGAATCTTATGGCTTCGAGAGACCTTTCGGTAGCCGAATGGTTGGTGTTACATACTTTTGGTTTGTTTAAGCGGGCCAAGAGGGTCCGGTAGTCGCAACTTTTCTCCCCTGCTAACGATCCCCGGTCGAGAAGTTGAGGTACGCCCGCGACGGCGTGGGACCGCGTTGTCCCTGGTACTTGGACCCCACCGCAGCGCTTCCGTACGGGTTCTCGGCCGGACTCGACAGCCGGATGAGGCACAGCTGTCCAATCTTCATGCCCGGCCACAGGGTGATCGGGAGATTGGCCACATTGGACAATTCCAAGGTGATGTGACCTGAAAAACCCGGATCGATGAACCCCGCCGTGCTGTGCGTCAGCAAACCCAGCCGGCCCAGGCTCGACTTACCCTCCAGACGGCCGGCCAGATCGTTGGGCAGCGTGCACGCCTCGAGCGTCGATCCGAGCGCGAACTCGCCCGGATGCAGCACGAACGGCTCCCCAGTCACGGGTTCCACCAGACTCGTCAAATCGTCCTGGCGCTGCGCCGGGTCGATGTGGGTGTACTTGGTGTTGTTGAACACCCGGAACAGCCCGTCCAGGCGCACGTCCACACTGGACGGCTGAACCAGGTCGGCGCGGAAGGGCTCGATGACCAAGCGCCCGGCATCGATCTCGCCTCGGATGTCGCGATCGGAGAGCAGCATGCGCACGAGGTTACTGTCGGTGGCCTCGGGTAGAACGTGTGCATGGGACTTGTGTGGGAACAAGTTGTCGTCAATGCCATCGATCCGGAGCCCCTCGGCCGCTGGTGGGCCGAGGCGCTCCGCTGGCCGTACGTCGTCGTGGATGCGGACGGCGACGTCGAAATCCGCCGCTCGGAAGCGGAATTGCCCGGCATCATGTTCATCCGCGTGCCCGACGCCAAGCAGGTGTTCAACCGCCTGCACCTGGACTTCCGCCCGCACGATCAGGCGGCCGAAGTGGCCCGGCTGCTCGCGTTGGGCGCCCGGCATGCCGATGTCGGGCAGGGCGAGCAATCCTGGGTGGTCCTCGCCGACCCGGAAGGCAACGAGTTCTGCGTGCTGCGCGAACGCACGTGACGCAGCCGTCCTGCTAAAGTGGTCCGGCGCGGGGCTTCCCCGTACACGCCGGTGTAGTTCAATGGCAGAATCTCTGCTTCCCAAGCAGATGGCGCGGGTTCGATTCCCGTCACCGGCTCCATTCGGATGTTCACCTATTGCGCGGCGTCACGTTCACGTAATCCGATGCGGATCGTGCCGTTCGAGCGTTCGTTTTGTTTCTCGATGGCGTCGAGTTGTGGGTTCGGGTCGCTTTGTCTGGCCGCTGGGGCAGCGTGTTTGACCTTGCTCGCCTCCGTCAACGAGATCCGGCCAGTCCGGTTACAAGTTCTCGAACGGAGGTTCGGGCGCGATCGATTCGGTGCGCCGTCGTTTTCGCCGCCTTGGCGCTTGGCGTGACATGCCGGGTTCGCCGAGTTTTACAGCCCAGGGGTCTCGTTGGCCCCTGTTCTCGTTCCACTCTTTCAACAATGTGATGTTGAGTCCTGCCAGCGCGAACGCAAGAAGAGTGGTGTGTCGGGCAAGCCCAAAGCCCCGAATGCTGCCGCGCGCGAAGGCGAATCGGTTCGCCTTCAGTTCGCTGAAGGTTGATTCAATCCCGTTGCGGCGGTAATAACTTCGCGCCCAGCGGGTCGTTCCCCACGGCATCGGATTGCGAGCGGTCGGATACTCTTTCGGGCTCACTGTGACGGTGATGGCGCAACCACATGGCTTGTCCGGGGTACACGCTGACGTGGGGCGATCGTGAGGTAGTCGCATTGACGGCGGGTGACGCGGCGATCGCACGGTGCCTGCGATCGCTGGTCCCTTAAAGCGTTGGTAGCCATCGCGGTCACGTTTCGAGAGGGGGGAGAAGGCCCATGCTGCGCGGTAGTCGAACTTGGCTTGGAGCGCGACCTTCGCTTGACGCTGTGCGTCGGTGTCGTTCTTGTTGGGATGATCGGGTGCGGGCAAGTCCCAGAATGCCTTCGGAAGGCACGTGGAGTACAGGTTCCCGTCAATCCATACGGTGCCAGGTTGAGCGCCAGGGTGGCGGCCTCGATGCATCGTCGGATGCAGGTCGACGATCACCGTGAGGCCTCGCGCCCACGCGGGTAGTACAAACGAGTCGGCCCGAAGCCCGTTGTATCCGCGGTCGATGAGCAGTTCAGTGACGTGGTGACGTTCAAGGACCGCATCCACGGCGTCGAGCCCAGGTCGTCCCTTGTTTGTGCCGGCAGGTGCGACGGCAAGACTGCGTGCGATGTGCGGAACGTCTGGTCCGCCGATACGGCGGACGTCCGTCGCGACATGTGCGTCATACCCACAGAAGGTGTCGCGCCCGTTCTTCGCGGTGCGCCAACCCATTCTTGCGTCTGGGTCGGCTGTGTAGACGTACCGGCCGTCGGCTCCCTTGACCGCGACGCGCCGCGTCCGCTCGTCCGCGCGACGAACCAGTCTCTCGCCGCGCTCTTGGTTCGGCCTGGGCGGACCGTCGGGGTCCGCGTCGATCACGGGTTTCGTCGCGCAGAACCGAGCAGTGGTTTCAATGTCGGTTGAGTCGAGTGCGATGGCTCCCGTGGCGGGGTAGCTGGAAGGTATTGAGGCGGCGAGAGCGGCGTTGACGAATCGAGTCAGGCTCCATCCGGCAACCGCCTTGTTGGCGAGCGCCTGGTTGATCTTGCGTGTTGCGTCTTCGACCATCCGGTAGGTGACTGGGCGATCCGGAGCAAGTCCAACCTGAGCGCGCTGCTTCCCGTTCCATGCTCGGATCGTTTCGGTCACAGCAGTTTCGTGCAGAATGCCTTTGATCAGTTGACTATGAAGAAAGTGCGCGGCTATCCACGCGTCGGCCGTGAACTCGCGTGGCCGCCCGCGGCGTTTGTGCAGGATCTGGTGCACGACGTCGCGGCCTTCGAACTGTTGGGTCGCTGCAATTGCCCGCCGCCATTGCTCTGCGGTACAAGGGTTTTTATTGGTCGAAACTTTGTGCCGCGGCAGGGGCCGCCCTGTCGCAGCGTCGGGAGACCGGTGCTTCATGTCAGCGGCTTTGCGAACATGTCGACCTGCTGCCCCCATTCCGGAGCGCGCAGATGAGGCAAAAGGTCGTACACGAACTCGATTCCGGTGGCGCCGTATGCGGCTTGCACTGCGGCGAATGGGATCCGCGAGTTGAGCATGGTCACGGCCCACGTCGCGCGGAGTCGGACGATCCGGAGTGGTTTGAGCTCTTGCGGTACTTCGGCGCGACCGAGCGCGGCGGCCAGAGCTTCGACGCGGCTAAAACCGTGTCGATGAACCAAGGGTTCACCGGGGTGAGCGTCTACAAGTTGGGTGACCAATGGCGCAAAGCGGTCGACGATTGGGATGGTGCGCCGATTGCGCCCTAGGACTTCCACGACAAGATGACCACGTTCTGCGTGAATATCGTTTGCGCGCACGGCATTCAGCTCGGACGTACGCAATCCAGCGCCCAGACCCAGTCCGACGGATGCCGTGACTGCGCGGCGAAGTAGCGGCGTTCGCTGCTGATCGGCGCACTCGACCAACCATTCAACCTGTTCATCGAAATACGGGGTTTTGGCTACCGATACCGGATACACCGTGTTTTGAGCGCCCCAGTCGGCGCGACGCGTTATCCGACGTCCGATCATCGACAACGTAGCTCGCCGGGTCGCTTTCGTCGGGCCCGCAAGTTGGGGCGTCGCGATCGCGATGTAGTGGGCGATCGTCGAAGGGCTGAACAGGATCTCCACATCGAGGTCGTAGCCCATCTCCTGGGTCCAGGCCACGAACGCTGCCGCGATTCCCATGTACCCGGCAACCGCTTTGGGCGACGGCAGCTGGCTGTCAGGTCGTAGTGCACGGCGAACGCTGTCACGGACCAGCGGACCGATTCGCGCCCATCGGTCGGCTGGCATGACCGCCTGATACAGATCGATCACCTCCTCAACCGACCGCTTCATACCTCGGGCTCCCCCGCGAGCGACTTCCACGGATCCGAACCCGGACAGGACGCCCGCAAGTACGGTGCGAGGTCGGAAATGGCGCGACTGGTTGTGAGATCTGCAATCGCGAGAACATCGGCAATATGCACCCGGCCCGCCAGGACGTCGCGAAGCCAAGTCGACCGCAGACGTTGCATCAGCAGCGGCGGGCGCAGCAGGGGCGAGCTCGAAAGTGGCAATCAGGGCGGCGGCCCGGTCACGGCCCGTTCGCCCCGACCCGACGAGGGGTCCTCTTGGCGCGGTGACCGCCGCGATTCGAATTTGGTCGACGCATTCCCGACGCACGGGAACAACGCGAGCGTGATTCCCTGGAATCCGAACAGCCATCACGTCGTCGACCATTTCGATGTGATCAGCGGTCGGGAGGAACAACTCACGAGGTCGAACCCCTACGCCCAGGGTCAGGGCTAGCAGCGCGTTCATCGCATGCCTGCGGAATAGGCTGTGCTGTAGTTCCGCGTCACGCCAGAACTGCCGCACTTCGTCGTCGCTATAGGGCGGCGAAAGTGGGCCTCGTGGGCCTCGCTCGTTAGGAGCCGGCCAAGGCGCTCGCTGTGTCACGACGCGCGCGACCCGCCGTAGCCGCGACATCTCCGCAGAACGCGATCGCGCGCTGAGCCTGCGCATGCCGGTCAACCGGTATCGTTCGAGGACCTCTGGCTGGAGGACCGCTTCGGTCTCTATCGGGATCGCGTGCTCGTACGCCCAAGCCGCAAGATGCGCCAGTGCCTTCAGCAGTGTGGTCGCCTGACTGTCGATGGCAGGATCGGCAGCGGTCACGGTCGAGCGGACCCACGGTCCCACACGTTCCCAGACGGCGTCGTCGATCGTCCGTGGGACGAACACAACGATCCGGTTTGCGATGGCGACGGCGTCGTCGCGGCGGCGGTACGCGCTCATCGCGACCACCGCAATGGCGCACAGACGCACAGTTTTCGTATTAATGTTCGCGGGCTAAGGAAGACATGTTGTATCGTCATGAGTGGTTTGCTCCTCATGTTCATTGGGGTTCGGCGAGCTGCAACTCGCCGATTAGCTGACGGAGAGCGCCGATTGTCCAGATCGGCGCTCTATCGGTGTTCAGGACTCGCTTGGGCAGCCATCCTTCCGAACGGATCCAAGACGCCACGGATCGTTTCCGCTGGCCCGCCGCTCTCTTCGGATTGTCACAGCTAGCAGTTCCCGCGCGCTGGGCATTCCCAACATTTCCGCCTTACAGGTCGGCTACGCTGCTACCCATCGGATTCACCTAACGGCCATCTCTAGGTAGCCAAGTCCAATGGTCAGAGCTAGCCGGGTGGCGGCATCGGCTCGCGCCGAAACTTCCACGCAGGATCCCGCTACGGTTCGTCGCGCGAGCGGAAAACGACTCGTGCCCGTCGTCGAGGTGTGTCCAAACGCCACGCCGGAAATGGGCTTCTTCCACCTGCTCTGGTGGCCGACTCAGCGGTATTGCGAGGAATGCCGACCGGCGGCGCTCAACGAGCGTGCGCGGAAACAGAAACTCAAACGTGCTACGCGGAGGAAGAATTGGACGGATGAACAGCTAACCGAAGCTGCGGCACCCCTCGCAGAACTGGCCCGCGAACTCAACGCGCGGATCCGGGCACTTCAAGCTCAAGCCGACTTTGACGACCGGCCAGTAGCGGAGCTGGCAAGCATCCTCGTCACTCGGAGCCAAGCAGTTTCGCATGCTGCACGTGCACTGGAGAACGCCGTCATTGCCAGCCCGCTAGCGAAGTACCTTCGCCCTGCTGATCAAGCTTGACGCTATCCCGAGCGCCTGGACGCGCGGCCCCCATGGACTGCCCAATTGTGGCTGACAACTGCAGGTTGCCTCAGTTTCCCAACAGCTGTTGGAAACTTGCTGAGGCACCACGCCAACACACAGGCCACCGCTGTTCTGCACTGCACAGGGGCGACGATCGTTCCGGCGCGATCCGATCTAGTTCTAGTCCGGCTTGTGGCCGAATCTCATCGACTGCCCGTAGATCGCAGGCCCGCGCGCTCGGTCGAGCAACGTCTTCTCGATGCATGATCGCGCCGGGTACGGCGCGGTCGATTCGTTAGGCACCTAAAGGCCGAGACGTTGCGTTCGGCGACTGCGTTCGGTAGCCAACCCCATTGGTGTCGACAAGGCTGGCCGGGCAGCGACCTGTCCGCGGAGGTACTGTAATCAATCAACAATATGTTGATGGACGTGTCGGAGGCGGACGGGCATCGCCCCGGCGCAAACGTCGCCCAAATCCGCGCCAGGAGGTCGCGGACACGGGTCGATAAGTAGAAGGCATTGGCACTGGGAGGGAGTGCTGCGGCGTGGAGCGGACCAAGCACGATCCTGGGGTCGTAGCGTCCAACGCTGCGAGCCGAGATCTGTCTGCCAGACTGTTCGTGCCGCAGGACCGGTGGGGGTTTGAGCACACGCCGCCGCGTCCGCCCGCGCCGAGCCCATATGCCGACAGGCCGCCGGTGTGGGTGGAACCTGCGCTGCCGGGAGACTTCGAGAAGCTGCGCAGTCGCTCGCGGCAGGCGTGGATCTGGCTGCCCGTCGGACTGTTGATCTCGGTATGGCTCTTGCTGATGCTGTCGGCGTGGTCGATTCCCGAGGTCATCGCCACGATCGTGTTCTACACAGTCGTCGCTGCCACCGTGGTCGTGGTTGCCGTGCCGAAGTTGCGGTTCGGCAAAGCCAAACGCACGCATTGGCAGACCCGGGATATGCAGGTCGCGAAGTTCGAGGCCGCGCAAACGGCGTGGACCAACCACTTGCATGACCATGATCAGGCCGAGAAGCAGCGGGTCGCCACAGCAATGCATTGGTATCCGGCGGCACCGTCGGCCAGGCGTGTGGATGTCTTCGGTGGCACCCCGGACGGTTGGGCGGCGTTACTGGTGACGGCGGGAGCGTCCATACTCTCGTCTGGGGCGGGGCTGCTCGTACTGGACTTCAGCGAGCACCAGGTTGGGGTAGGTCTTGCCGGACTGGCCACTGCGCGTACATGTCCGGTTGCGGTGGTCGATTTGCCGACCGACACCGGCAGGATCGGTTTGCTCGCTGGGTTGAGCGCGGACGAGGCGGCGGAATTGATCGCCGAGGCGGCGGCATCGAGACGCAGCGGTGACGGTGATCTGCATGGGGTCGACGCCGAACTCGTTGCGGCCGTTGCGAAACGGCTCGGTGAACCGCTGACGTTCGCCCGCCTGGATGCGGGTGTGCGTGCGATGCGCGGCTTGTACGACTCGAAAGCGGAGAAAATTCTGACCGCAGCCGAGGAAATGAGTCTAGGCAAGGTCGCCGACAAGCTGGCGGCGTCAGCTCGTGCGGTCGACCAACTGCAAGCGGTTGGTTCCCTGCTCGGGCTGTTGGCTGCCGAGGAAACCGTCGCCGACACGTCGGCGGATCCAGTCCGGTTGTGGCCTGCTGACGGTTTGGCGGTGCTGTCCACGAGTTCGCGGCACCTGCGGCGCAAGGACGCACTGGATCGGATAGTGGTTGCTCGTGTGCTGCACGAACTACGCGCTGGGCATGCCGAACGCAACGACACGATCGTCGTGGCGGGCGCGGATCATCTGGGGTTGGCAGCGTTGGAGGCACTGTCCAAACAGACCCGCCGGTGCGGGGTGCGGTTGGTGCTGATGCTCGAGCACTTACGCGACGACATGATCAAGCTCCTGGGCGGCTCGGATTCGGCCGCGATTCTGATGCGGCTGGGCAACGCATCAGAAGCAGCAGCAGCGGCTGACTTCATCGGTCGCGGACACAAGTTCGTGTTGTCGCAACTGAGCGAACAGGCCGGGCGCACCCTCACCCACGGCAACGCCGACACCACGGGCGACTCGGTGGGCACCACCCGAACCAACACCTCGGGCGGCACTCTCGGTTCGACGTCCACGTCGGTGGCGCGGACCGCGTCGTGGTCGTCGACAATCTCGGAATCGATCGCCGACTCGGCAACGACCGGGTTGACTCACCAGCGGGTCTACGAGTACAGCGTCGAACCAACGACCCTGCAGACGCTGCCTCCCACGGCCTTCATCTTGGTCGAGGCCACCGCGTCCGGACGTCGAGTGGTCGCCGGCGATGCAAACCCGGCCATCGTGTTGCTCGACAAGATCGCTCCCGCCGCCCGAACCGTTGTCGCCGCCGGATCCACCCCAGTTGTCGCGCCCGCACCGCCACCGTCTTTGGGGACGCAGCGAGCGTCGCCGCCGGCGGTCGCCCGCCCGGCACCGCCGGGGCTCATCGAGCGATGACTTCGAACATGTTGGGCGAGTTCGCATTTCAGCGTATGACGGTGACTCCGCGCCCAAGTGCGGCGCAAGGTCAGCAAACCGCCGCGGAAATCGACGCCAAACTGTCGTCGCAGTTGTTCGCTGCGGTCACCGCCGCACATCCCCAACTCGGTGAGCATGATGGGGCAGGGGCATTCGCGGTGTCCTGGGACCGCACCGGCAGGGGTGCAGACATTCGGGTGTTGGTGGGCGGGCGGCCGTTTTCGCCTGTGGCGCACGGAGATTCGCTGCTGTATCCGCCGGGTAGTCGCGGCCACGTTGTAGATACGGGCGAGCTGATGCGGGACTGGGCGGAGTTGGTGTGGGTGCGATGCGTGGGCCGGCCCGATGCATTGTGGACGTTGTCCGGTGACACCAGCGCCGCTGCACCAGGACGAGCCGGCTTCGACGACTACGTCACTCACCTGCCGGGGGCATTCGCTTGGCTGGTGGTTGCGACACCGGTTCCGCATGGAGCGTTGGACGAGGCAATCATGCGGCTGCAACTCGATATCACCGATCACCGGGGGTCGCCGACGTTCGAACCCGCGCGACTGGCCGTAGCGAGGGGCGAAGCTCGGCACCGCGAACTGTCGCGGGCGATGCCGACAGGAGTCTGGAACATCCATGTTCTTGTCGGTGCCCCCGACAGCCTTCGGGCGCGGGCGGCAGCTGGATTGTTGTGCAGCGCATCGGATCTGGATCGCATGCCCTATACACTGATGCCCGACCGCGCCGGCGCCGCCGCCGATCTGGACCAGGCCTGGGTGAACACCATCGAAGCCGGAGAAGCGGAGTTCGCGTCACCGTTCATCGGTACGGCCGAACTAGTCGCCACGTTGGCTCGCCCGCCCCGCAAGGAACTACCTGGAATCCGGGTGGTCGAACCAGCCGTCTTCGACGTCACGCCCGAACATCACGGCCACATCGAGATCGGCTCCGTGCTGGATGCCACCGACAATCCGGTCGGCGGTTTCACCGTTACCCGGAACACCCTGAACCGACACACCTTCGTCGCCGGAGCGACCGGTTCAGGCAAATCGCAAACAGTCCGGCGCATCCTCGACGGGTTGCACGCCGACGACATTCCGTGGCTGGTCATCGAACCCGCAAAAGCCGAGTACGCGGGGATGGCAGGTCGGATCGGAGAAGCGGTCACCGTCATCCGGCCCGGCGCCCCCGACGCGGTGCCGGCCGGGATCAACCCGCTCGAACCAGCGGCGGGATTCCCACTGCAAACCCACATCGATCTCACCCGCGCGCTGTTCCTGGCGGCCTTCGACGCGGTCGAGCCGTTCCCGCAAGTCCTTTCACATGCGCTGGACCGCTGCTACACCGACCTGGGCTGGAACCCGGTGCTCTCGGCGTCCACGAAACCTGGTGTGACACCGCGGTATCCGCGCCTGAGCGATCTGCAGACCACCGCGCTGGCGGTGGTCGACGGGATCGGGTACAGCCGCGAAATCACCGACAACGTGCGCGGGTTCATCGACGTGCGCATCGGTTCCCTGCGGTTGGGAACGCCTGGCCGATTCTTCGAAGGCGCGGCCGCGCTCGACGTTGCGGCGCTGTTGTCCGGCAACACGGTGCTCGAAATCGAGGACGTCGGCAACGACGCCGACAAGGCCTTCTTCATCGGCGCGGTTCTGATCCGTATCTACGAACACCTGCGCACTCACCCCGCCGACAGACCCGGCCTGCGACATGTCACTGTCATCGAAGAAGCCCACCGGTTGCTCAGGCGCGCAGAACCGGGCACCCCGTCCGCCCACGCCGTCGAATTGTTCACCGCGTTGCTGGCCGAGATTCGCGCCTACGGCGAGGGATTGATCGTCGCCGAGCAGATCCCCGCCAAGATCAGTCCCGACGTCGTGAAGAACACAGCGTTGAAGATCCTGCACCGGCTGCCGGCCGCCGAGGACCGCGACACCGTCGGCGCCACAATGAATTTGGACGACGCCCAGTCCCGTCATGTCGTGTCGCTGCCTCCTGGACAGGCCGCAGTCTTCGCCGACGGCATGGACCGCCCCGCACGTGTCGCTGTCGACTACCGCGAGTCCGTCGAGAGGCGTGACGACCGTGCGCCCGCTACGCTCGCAGCCGACACCATGGTCTTGCGTGATCTCGACACCGCGCACCGTCTCGCTCGAGATCCCCGCCTGATCGTGTGGATCGAACTGCTGATCATCGCCAAACTCGTCGGGCGGCAGCCGCCGGCACCGTCGAAGGTATGGCTGCACGAACTCAGTCGCGGCAAGGATCCAAACATCGTGCAGGAAGCGGTGTTTCACCGAATCCGCACCGGCGTCGACGCCCGCTACGCCGGCCTGGCAACGCACTATCAGCCCGAACACCTCGTTGCCCTACTTGCAGCAACAGCGCAAGCATGGTTGAACGGCGTCGAACCTGACGCCGACGACAACCCCGCGCAATGGCAGGCCGGCCGTTTCCGGTGGGCAGATATCGAAGCAGCACTGCGCGTCGGCCCACCGTCGGAATCCCCACACCCGCATACCTCGATGTGGCGAGCACGGGGCATTGACTTGCCAGGGCCGTCGACGCTCGAACAGCTCGAGCAGTTGCGCTCCCATCCCGACAGTTGGGCGCCAGACCCTGCCGTCGTCGCCGGACTTGCCCTCGCCGCCGCAGTCGCGAAATTGTCCAACCACACCGACCCGCTCCGACAGTTGCGTCAGGCAACCGCGCACGTGCATCTGGATGGGCCTTGGCCGCTCGCCGTCCTCGAGCGGTCGGTGCTGCCATGAGTTTCGATACCGTCAAATCAACCGATACACCGTTCAAGCCCGAACCAGCAACAACGGGTGAACGGACCGACACCTTCAGCCCAATACCGTGGAGCGACCTCACCTGGGAACAGGCAGACGAGCAACGGACGCCAGCCGCCGAACAGCGGCCCGAAACCGACGTTCAGCACATGCTGCGTACCGAAGACGAACACCCAGGTGCGCTACCCGCCGAAGGCGAATGGGCCGAAGCTGTCACCGATCCCGAACCCAGGTCAGGGTGGCTGGCGGACGCCGACCCGGCGGGCGACGACTCGGAAGAGGACAACGTCGCAGAAACGGGCGATGACGACTCCATCAGTTCCCCGACAGGGGACGCAGACACTGTTGACGCCGCACCGACGAACGCAGGTGGGGCGGGGACATCCGGCGACGATGCGGACACGAGCCACAAAGACCAGCCGAGCGTTGACGGCGCGGATGACAACTCCGAACCAGGAGAGGGCGAACCCGGACCAGCCGACGCTGGTTCGCCCGACGGTCAGGTCGCTGACGTGGATGGCACAGTCGACGACTCGCAGGACGAGACTGCGACGATTCCGGAATCCGAGGACGTCGAAGACGCCGCTGCCATTCTTCCAGCCGACACCGAACCCGAGCCTGTCGATCACGAGCACGTCGCCGCCGTCGACCCGCCAGATACCGCCGGCAATTCAGCCGACGGTGACAAACCGCGCGAGATCGTCGAAGTGGCGCCCCCGAGCGTCACGCAGGACTACTACCCGTCCATTCCTGCTGCGGACTACAAGCCGCACGATGTCCCGGCTTTCGACGGCCCGCCCACACGCGAGCAATCGCTGCAGGGCAGCGTCGGCGACTGCGGCGTCATCTCCACGATGGGCGCCGTTGCCGGTCACCGTCCCGAGGCGATCGGCAACGCCATCAAGGACAACGGCGACGGAACGTTCGATATCACCCTGTACGACGTCGAGCCCGCGACGTGGTACGACCCGGTCGCTCGACCCAACGGCGAGACCACCACCTACCGCGTCTCCAACGAATTGCCCGTGTCCCGCGACGATCAGCAACTCGCCGGCGCAACAGGAGAATCGTGCGCCTGGCCCAGCCTGCTCGAAAAGACCGTAGCCGCGGAAGATCAAACCTGGGACGCCACCAAACATGCCGCGTGGGAACAAGATTGGCGCACCGGACCAGCCAAGGACGCCGTCGACGACGAACGCGCCGCAGACGGTCTACCGGCGTCCCCCGACACCCCACCCCTTGGTTACAACCGCCTCGACCTCGGCTCCACCGCCTTCGAACGCGCGGACCTGCTCGCCAAGATCACCGGCCACGAGGCCGAGGTCCGAGACATGCCAGACGGCCCGAATCTCCTCAACGAATTCAAAGCGCAGCTCGATAACGGCAAACCTGTACTGGTGGGGACACGGTCCGACAAGCCCGGCGAATTGTTCCCCGACGGCGTGTATCCCGGCCACGCCTACGAAGTGACCGCGGTCGACGGAGACAACCTCAAGCTCCGAAACCCATGGGGTGTCGACCACCCAGAACCGATGAGCGTGGATACCTTTCTGGAGCACTACCGGTGGTACAACCAGGACGGCACCCGCGACGGCAACTACACGACCCTGAGCTGAAGGCGAACACATGACCAACGATGTCTCGGACACGATTACCGTGCACCTCACCATCCCTTCGCGGTGGGAGGGCGACAACGTCGTCGGCGGGCAGAACTTCACCGACGACGAGGGCCGGACCGCTGCCAGGCTGTTCCTCAAGGACGCCGCCGGTGAACGCCACGTCACCGTCCACGAAGGCGACCGGGTGGAGTTCGCCGGCAGCGGTTGGCAGGTATCAACGGTTTTCGATCCGACCGACGGACCGCGCCGACGCGTCGCAACGCTGACAAAAGTCTTGTAACGGGATCGTCAGCTGGTAGTTAAGACAAGAACAGGCTCGATGAACGCTGCCGGTCGGGAGTTTCCAACTAACCACGAATTCGACGCTGGGGCTGGCCAATTCGGGCTGCTCTGGCCGGGACCAACTTACGCTTCCTGCTTGTGGCGCCCAGTCTCGCGTGGAGGACCGCTGCAGATCCAGGCGATAGGCCTGCGTCGCTGAGAAGACTCCATAGCAGAGCGTCGCCATCGCTACGTGGTGCACCGTACTTGTGGGTGTGCGGGGTCAAAGCCTCGGCCGCGCTGTCGACGTCGACGAGTCCGGTACGAATGGCGTCGCGGACGACGCCGGCGAGGTGACTGCCGTCGAGTTGGTCGGCAGCGAGGTCGGCGATGGTGCGGGTGACGGTGGTGACCGGCAGTCCGTCGGACAGCGTCACATCCGAGGCGTCGACGGTGCCGCGGTGGTATCGGATGTCCAGCAGCCGCGACTGTTTGCGCCGGTCGACGGTGAACTCCATGACGTCGGCGTCGAGGTCGCCGAGGCCGAATAGCCGTGCGGCCGATCGATAGGAGACCACTGCGCGCAAGTCTCGCAGGTGCGCTGGCACGGCGGGTTCGATCGCCAGCCACGCGGCGCGGAGCTGCTCGTGGGACGGGCTGGGCGCGCCGGCGATCCGATATACGCCGTGCCGCAGCCGGTCGACCAGTCCTTCGTCGGCAAACCGCTTCAACTGTTGTGCTGACACACCGACGACGCGGGCCTGCGCGCTCGTCAGCAGACCCCACTGAGTCGAGGTGAGGTCGCTCAGGTCTACCATCCGACGGACCGTCGACATACTGCAAAAGTTACACTCTAAACGAATATTTCGCAGTGCCCACGGCGCTCGCACGGCGGCATATCGGCGAGCTGGCCAGGCGGGAGCAAAGTGCATCAAGGGGGTCGCATCCTCGGCGCCCACCCAGTAGTATTCGAACATACGTTTGCATGCCGGGGTGAGGAATGAATGTTGTAATCACTAAAACCGCGTCGACGCTCCTGCCGCGAGGCGCGGACGCGTTTAGGCTGTCAGTTATGGGTGGTAATGACGCCAATGAACGCGTGGCACTTCTCGCCCTTCTCGACGAGCGCCCCGGCAAGATGTCATGGTCAGCAATTGCCGCCGAGGTGGCTCTACGTGGGTCGGCAATCGCATTGTGGGACGAAGTCCATCCGGCAACGCTTGACGGGATGGACGACGCCGCCGGCCAACTCGCGCACGCCTGCGCCACCCTCGAAGCGTGGCGCCGATCGGGCTTCGACCTCGTGACGGTGCTAGATCCGGAGTATCCGGTCGTTCTCCGTGAGATCCACGAGCTGCCACCGATCCTGTTTGTCAAGGGAAAGCTGCACCCCGAAGAGATCGGCGTGTCGGTGGTTGGATCGCGCGCCGCGACCGACCGCGGCATTGCCATGGCAACCAACATAGCCAGAGGGCTAGCCGATCGTGGGGTCTCGGTCCTGTCGGGCCTGGCTGCAGGCATCGACACGGCCGCCCATACCGCAACAATCGAGGCGGGTGGACGTCCGGTCGGAGTGATTGGAACAGGCATCAGCCGGGCATATCCAGCTGCGAACCGAGACCTCCACGCCAAGGTTGCCGCCCACGGTGCGCTGTTGTCTCAGTTTCTGCCCGACGCGCCACCTCAGAAGCACAACTTTCCGATGCGGAACGCGACGATGTCGGGACTCGGCCGCGCGTCGATCGTGGTCGAAGCGGGCGAACACAGCGGTGCTCGGATCCAGGCTCGCTTGGCGGTCGCTCACGGGCGGCCGGTAATCCTCACCGATCTCGTGGTGCGCGCAACAAGTTGGGCGCAAGCGCTGGTCGGTCGACCCGGAGTCCACGTCGCTAGCGGCACGGCTGAAGTGATGGCCATCGTCGAATACGTGTTGAGGGCCGATCGGGGCCTCGGGGTGCCAGCGCTGCAGTCCATTGCGCCTGGAACGTAGAACGGCGTGACCGATCGGAAGTCGCTGCTTGTCCAACGCGTAGGCGGATATCTCAGGAATACGATCAGAGAGCCGCAGGTCACGTGCAGCGTCTGCACTACGCCCGCCACCGGGTACGCGCGATGCTTTAGGTGTAACGCGGACAAGTCATACCCGACGGTCGCCGACGTTGTGGCACCCCTCGCATACGCAGTTTCGGGAGCGCAGTCAGGAACACTCCTGCGCCATTACAAGGACGACATGTCCGCAGAGGCGCGCCAACGTCATACCGCGATTGTTAAGGGGTTGCTGTTTTACGGGCTCACCATTCACGAGCGGTGCATCGCGGCCGTTGTCGGTTCTCCCATCACGATCCGGGTGACGGTTCCCTCACTGGGCGGGCGTGTCGGCGTTCATCCATTCACTGCGATGGCGCTCGAACTGAATGCGGTTACTCGTGCGGTCCAGCTCGTTACTAGTTCGAGGGCGACGGCGGACCGCGTCGTCGTTCCAACCCAGTTTCAACTCGATCCGCCTGTCGACCTGACCGGGCACCACGTACTGGTCCTCGACGACACCTGGACAACTGGTTCACGCGCTCAGTCGGCGTCAATGACATTACGCGCCGCCGGCGCCAGGGCAGTGAGCATCATGGTGGTAGGCCGATGGATCGATCCCGGATTCAGCGACAACGCGGTGTTCATTCGTGAGCGGCTCAGGATGGACTACGACCCGGACCGTTGTCCTGTGACAGGCGGAGCGTGCCCAGGCCGGTGATCGGTCGGCGGAGTCGTTTGCGCCGTCCAGACGCTGGGATACCACTGCTGCGACCGTCGCGTCAACGATTGCGGATCCCGTGCGCAGGTAATAGAAGGGGTGTCGACAGTGAGTACCAGCAGGCAGGTTTGCGACACGTTTGCCGACAGTGCGCAATGTACCTGGTAGCAGCAATTCGCACCGCGAGTTTGTGCCCTTCGCTGCAACTCCGTGCGCGAAGACACTCCCAGTTGCGACCACGAACTTTACGCGCGGCGCGGCCACGACCTGGCAGAGTGTGTCGGATGGACCGTCTGGGAACATCCGAGAGTTGGCCGGCTCAACCTGCCGACACGGGAAGCCCAGGCGGAACCGTTGCCGACTACGCCGATGAGCTCCGTACATCAACCGTGGAGCGACCTGACCTAGGTGGATTTGCCGGACCCCGAGCTCGCGACGAGCCGGGATATCGGTGGATCCGATATAAGGAGGCCTTCTCCCCCGCTTTGGTCCGCGAGATTCTGGACAGTTGGTCAGGCATCGAGGGGCCGGTCCTGGATCCGTTCGCCGGTACTGGCACATCCGTGCTGGTTGCCAATGAGCGAGATCTCGCCGGGATTGGCGTCGAGCTACTCGCGTATCCGCAATGGGCGGCAGCGACGACTATCGCGGCACGTACGGCGTCCGCGGAACACTTACGGGAAATTGCGAGTCGGGCCGTGGCGCTAGCGAGCGCCGCGAAGCTCAACGACGTCGCGGTCGAGCTCGCAGCCCCCGCCGCAAAGTGGGCACTGTCGGACGAGGTTAAACACGCTCTGCTCTCACTGCAGTTCGCCCTACCCCCGCGGGGAAGTGGAGTAGAAGCTGATCTTGCGCACCTCGCGCTGATTTCATCTGTCGAGGGCGTCAGCATGTCTGTAAAGGACGGAACGAGCCTTCGTCACAGGTCGCGCCTTCGTCAAGGACGGTCAGCGCGCCCGGGCCGAAAGGAAAACGCGCCTGCGGCCGGCGACGTGCGTGTGGCCTTCGGAAAGGCCGTTTCGGCGATCGCCGATGACCTGCCGAAGCTGCCTAGCAGTGAGGCCACCGGGGCAGTGCTCCGCGCAGATGCTCGTGACCTCCCGTTGGCAGATCACTCGGCTGGCTGCGCGATCTTCAGTCCTCCATATCCGAACCGCTACGACTATTCAGCGGTATATCAGCTTGAATTGGCGGTGGGCGGATTCGTGCGGACCGGAGTCGAACTGCGAGCAGCGCGAAAAGCGCTATTGCGCTCCCATCTCGAGGCACCCGCAGCAGAGAATCCCGTGTTCGACGACCCCCTGGTGGTGGAGGTACTGCGCGCGGTAGCCGACGCTGCTGCGCTTCAACCCGCGGTGCACGCAGGCCGGACAATGCGGATGCTTGTCGGCTACTTCGATGACATGAAGCAGGTACTCCATGAGATCGCGCGCGTGCTGCGCCCGGGCGCTCCCGCAGCGTGTGTGGTCGCGTCGCAGACGTACTTCGGGACCAGCGTCCCAACCGACCTTTTGCTGGCTTCGCTTGCTCGACGGGCGGGTCTGATTGTGGAGGAGGTGTGGGTGCTCCGCCGCAAAGGTGTTGCGGCGCAGCAGCGGGCCAGGGGTGTCGTCAGTAGCACTGGGGGTCGTGAGAGTGCGTTGCTGCTGCGTCGCCCGAATTAGGGTGCGACTTGCTGTGCGGTGAAGAGGTAACCTTCGCGAATGTCTTGCGGCCCTCCGCCGACGAGATATCCGCGGTCAAGCCCCTTGTTGAATCGCTCGCAGCCAAACGTGACCGCGAGACATTTGTGACATCCACCCCGTTCGGACAGGCAGATCGGGTCGTGGACGCATGACCAGGCACTAGAGGTCGCGGAATCGACCCAGCGTTGCAGGTGCTGTTCAGCCAAGGTTGCCAGGCCGCCCAGGTTGAAGCTGGAGTACTTCGCCACATAGATCAGAGTGCTCGCTTGGCGCTCCAGCAGGTACTCGGCGACCGAGTTCGACGAATACGACGAATGGTAGGCAAGTGCGTGCATCAACAGGTGGCTGTAGGCGTGTGTGACGCGACGGATGGCAGCCGCGGTGTCGGTCTCGGGTTCCGCGTATGTCTGATCCAGGAGCCACGCACGCGCGACCTCCTCGGGTGTGTCAACGGACGGAGGCGGGCACCACCCGTTGCGGGCACACCATTGCCATAGGGTCAGCGGCGCAAGTTCGACAAGAATACCTTCGGTACGGGTCTCGATCGCGACAAGCGGAAGCCTTGTGTCCTGGCGATCGTGCGGAAGCGGTGCGAGGCGCGCCCGGTCAGGGCTGGCGTGTTCTCGCGTGTAGCCGTAACCGACAAGAGCTACTGGGAAGTCCCTCACTACGTTGACGGTGGCGATGCCCGCGTTTGTTGCTCCGACCCGGCCCTTGTCCAGCCGGTCAGCAAGCTGTGCATGGCCAGCGTTTCGCATGCTTGTCGAAATGTCGTTCAGCTCGTCCACGTCGCATTCGGCGAATAGGAACGCGCGCTCCATTACTCGGCGATCGAGTCGTGCGAACTCCAAGGTTTGCGCCGCCAACAGGTGTTCGGTTTGTTCGAGCGCGGGATCGTCGCCTCGGCGGGCGTGAAGCGCGGATGTAAGGGTGGCCAGGATGTCCTCGGAAAGATCAGGATGCTGCGACCGAAGTTGTTGCAGAGCAGCGAGTCCGCTGTCGTCAGCCGACTGTCGACGGCCCCGAGCCTCGTCCTCCAATCCCCGTAGTGACGTCACGGTTCCTGCGTAGTGACCGAGCGCGAAATGAATGCCTTTCGGTGCGCGCAGCGCGTCGGTGAGACGTGTACCTCCGACGGAGACGAGTGTGAGGTGATGGCCAAAGAATGCACGCGAGTCGCGGGCTGTAACCGGATCGAGCCGACGTTCCGAAGGATCGTGCTGACGCCAATCCAGCATGCAGCTGCATTGCCGAAATTGGACGTCGAGAGGCCGCCTGCATTCGAGGCATCGGAACCTTGCGGTGTAAAAAGAGCCGGAGTCTTCGAATCCTATGGATCGATTGTTGTGGTCCGGGCAGGGGGGCAGTGTCAGCTCCCGCCGATTTCCGCACGAATGCACTTGAAAGTAGGGCAGTTGTCCGTAGGTCCCGCGCCTACATTGCGTGCATCGACGCCCAGACGGCAGATCGTTGACGTTGTTTACCCGGATGTCAATGGCCAATCTTTTCTCCCCGGTGGCGGCCAGTTGTTCGCCCCGGTGGCGGCCAGTTGGGAGTCCCCAACGGCGGCCAGTTAGTTCCCCGGTCGCTCGGTCAGCGCAACGGTTTCACCCCCTGTCCGGAGGTGGCTTGGGCGAGTCGGAAGCTGTCGCCCTGGGTGACGACGACGTGCGAGTGGTGCAGGAGCCGATCGACTGTCGCGGTGGCCAGTGTCTTGGTCATGATCTCGTCGAAGCCCGATGGGTGGAGATTCGAGCTAACTGCTAGCGACCGGCGCTCGTAGGCGGCGTCGACGAGTCGGTAGAAGCCCTCGGCAGCGTCGGGCGACACGGGCAGTAGGCCGATGTCGTCAACAATGATCAGGTCGGTGCGCATGACGCGAGCGATCGCGCGGGCGACGGAGTCGTCGACACGGTGGCGCCGGATCAGCGCGCCGAGGTCCTCGATGGTGAACCAGGCAACGGTGAGCCCGCCCTCGACGGCGGCCTGGCCGAGGGCTTCGCAGAAGTGGCTCTTGCCGGTGCCCGAGGGCCCGCAGATGCACAGGTTCTCTTTATTGCGTACCCACTCAAGGGTTTTGAGCGCGTCCTGGGTCGGGCGCGGGATCGAGGAAACGTTCTCGTCCCAGTCGCCGAACGTCTTGCCGGCCGGGAATCCGGCACGTTTACGACGGGTGCGTAGGTTGGTGGCGTCGCGGCCGGCGGCTTCTTCGGCGAGCAGCACCCGCACGACCTCGGCGGGATCCCAGCGCTGCGCTTTCGCGGTCGGGACGAGGTCGGTCAACGCCCCCCGCAGATAGGGCAGCTTGAGCCGCTTGCTCAACGCGATCGCTTCGGCGAGCGGGTCTCCGGCCGATCCGGCCACACGCAGGGGTGCTGTCATCAGGTGTCATCGCTTTCGAAAGTCGTTGTGGGAGTGGGCAGGCCGAAGTTCGACCAGGCGGACGTGCCGGGTTGCAGGCTGTGGTCTTCGCTGGCTCGGGCCGGTTCGGCGTCGTCACGGCCACGGTTGTGGGCCACGATGCGGATCAGGTCGTTCTCGGCGAAACGTCCTGCGATAGCGGCGATGCCGAGTGCCCGGTCGACCTCGGCAGGTGGATGCAGCTTGGCCAGTGCGACCGCTTCGGCCATCTTCGCGCGGATCCGGCGAGTGCCGACGGCGGCGGCCTCGGTCAGCCAGGCCGCCGCGCCGGGCCCGAGGGCCAGGAACTCGGCCTCGGCGGCCGAGGCGGCCTTCGGCGCGCGGTCGCCGTGGTGGTCGGGCCGCGGCGGGTAGTGTGCGTCGTCGATGCGCGGATTGCCGGGCGTGGAGCGCTCGTGGCGGGCGACTTCGACCGCCGCGCCCTGCTCGTCGACCGCGGTCACGATCAGCTCGTCGCCGGCCAACCGCGCCCACACACGCATGTCAGCGAGTGCGTGTGGAACCGAATACCGAACGCCCTCAACCGATATCGTCGAATCCCAGTTCACCCGCCGGGTCGTGCCGAACGCGACGGTGAACGGCTGACTCGGCAGCGGATGCAGCCGCGTGCGCTCCTCGGCCAGCGCTTCGACCGGACGCCGTCGAGTTTCGCGATGCTCGCGGTCGTTGACCTCTTCGCAGAAGGTCCGGCACGCCGCCTCGAGTTGGCCGAAGGTGCGGTACTCGCCGAGCAAGTTGGTCATCGTCGGCACCAGATCGGCCTTCGCGATCCGCACCGTCGCTTCCGAGCCGCCCTTGGTCTGCGGGTCCGCCGGGATGCACGTGCGGATCGTCAGGCCGTAATGTCTTGCGACAGAAACGATATCGGGATTACGAACGGCGATCCCCGCGATATGGTCGGTCGAGACGGTCTTCTCGTTGTCGGTCAACGCATACGTCGGCACACCACCGATCCGCCGCAACGTCGCGTCCAGGCACGCCGCCACCGTCGGTAACGTCTTGTCCCACACCGGGATCACTACCCGATACCGCGACCACGCCAGCCACGCGCACCACAGATGCGCCTGCCGACCGCCGACGACCGGACCGTGGCCCCAGTCCCACTGCAGCCACAACCCGGGCTCAGCGATCCACGGCCGATAGACACGCCGTTGTCCTTCTCGCAGTTGCTTTTTCACCTGCGCGACGACGCGGCGGGTCGTACGTTCTCCGCCGCCGAAGCCCATCGCCGCGATCCGCCGATGCACCACATCGGCGCGCACCCGACCATCCGAGCGCACCACCAACTCCTCGATCTTCGGCAGATACTCGTCGATCACTCGCGCCCGATGCTCACGCTCGACCGGCGACTGGCCCGCCGCACGCAACGCGACATAGCGAGCAACCGTGTGGTGATCACACCCGGCCAAGGCCGCCGCGGCACGGTAGCTGCCGGTGAGGTCATACGCCTCAAGGATTTCCATGATTTCCCTACTGCTCTTCACGTCGCGCGAGCTTCCTCGCGCAACGTCCCGGACAACACGCAACACGCCGGGGGACTATCTGGCCATCAGCGGGGAAGTCGATGGCCACCAGTGGGGCTCTAATTGGCCGCACACGGGGAGAATGTCATGGCCGCTGACAGAGCCGCTCGGCGCATGGTGCTCGAGACCGTCGAACCTGCCCTCGACATTCAGCTGTTGCAGTTCGCCGCGGTGGTCCTCAGTGGTCAACCACAACAGTTCGGCTTCGGGACCGGCAAGGCGTGCATGTCCGTCCCAGTAACCCTCGGACGGGGCCCACGTGCCCGCAAGATGCGCGGCGATATCGCTTGCCCATCTCTGTGGGCTGCGGTGCGTTCGTTCGGTCATCGCTGCACTCCGATCGGTAGCACCTCGGCGGTGCGGGTGAAACAACCGACCGAAATCGGTTGCCGGGGAAAATTCTTCGTCGCCCAACGTGTGTTACTGATCGCGCGAGGGGTGTAAGTGCTTGCGCGGCAACGTGAACGGCCGGCGAAATGTGCTGGCCCGGGCGGTGCCCTCAAGGAGTTGTGTCGTCGGCGTCGCCGCGCGGAGTGACGCGACCGGGGCGTGCCGTGGTGCGGTGCGCGGGTCGGCGGGCCGGGGATGTCGGACCTGATGCGTAGCGTGCGTCATGCCGGTGCAACAGAGCGCCGGAGCGAGACGAGCGAGGGGTTGATTATGGCGAGTTGTCCGGGGGTCGGTCAGCAGGGGCGGTTGCACTTCATCGACGGATTCGAGGACTGGCATGTGATCCGCCCGGTGTGCGAGGTCCGGTGGATCGGCGGCGGCCCCGTCATCGTCGAACACGAAGATCGCCGACCGCGTCCGCTGCGGTCGGGTGAAGGTGCCTGACAAGCGACAGGCGGTGGTTGGTGATCGAGGGCGGTCACGAGATTGCGCGTCCGATGCCGTGGTGGTGCCAGTAGGTTTCGTATCGGTCGTCGTCGCCATCTGCGCGAGTGCCGGCGTGCCCGACTGCACACTGGCAGGCGTCGGCGAATTCGCCGCAATCCCAGCATGTCCCGCAGTCGCGACAGTAGCCGTAGTCGACATGGTCGCTGCCACAGAAGGGACATAGGCCGTCGGCTGGGTCGCCGGGGGATGTGCGGTGGAGGCCGCGGCTGGGCTGCCAGCCGAACCAGTCGTGCTCGTAGGCGTGGTTGGAATGCCAGATTCCGGTTTGGGTGTCCCACACACCGGCGGCGGCGTTGATCAGGTAGGCGTTGCGGCGATGGACCGGGTGGACCGAGAGGATCAGAAGTTTGTTGCGCTGTCCGGCCCAAGTCGCCAGCGCTCGGCGAGTCGGTCGGTGGTCGAGGTTGCCCCATCTCCTGGCGAGCAGGTCCTCGGCCAACACTCGGGTGTCGGATCGGTCCTCACCGGCCGCAGGTAGCGCGTCGTCGGGAAGTATGCCGTTGTGCGCCAACATGACTCGTTGGTCACGTGCCACTGGGAAGGGGTGTGTGTTGGCGACGGTGATGCTGCCATGGGTGGCCAGGCGGGAATGGAACAAGGCGTGACCGTGCGGGATCCGGATGCGGGCGGCGGCGAACTGTTCGACGGCCTGGTTCAGGTCGAGGGATCGACCGAACAGGATCCGGTCGTGCCCGGGTGCGGCGATCGCCCAGCCGTGACCGTGCGGGTTGGACAGGCCACCGTTGATCAGGGCGTCGGTATCGGTGACAGCACCGGGCGGCAGGTAGGACAGGATGCACATGAGGAATCGGTCTCGTTTCCGAAGTGTCAGGCGGCGGCGCGGCGGGCGACGGTGGGCGCCAGCTCGCGGGACAGTGCGGCGTAGGCGGGACGCTCCCTGGTCCAGCGCACGAACCGCGCCCACGACAACGCATTGCCCCCGAGCACCTGCGCGGCGGGCAGGCGGCGGGTGTATTCGATCGATGCGGCCGCGAATTGGACGGCGGCCTCGAGTTCGCGCCGGTTCAGGGTGGACCGGAACATCCGTAGCTCGAAGGTGTCGGCGTTCTGGCAGTTGATCGCGGTGCCGCGCCGCCACGAGGTGCCGCCCTTGGCGGAGTCGGCGAGCTGGCCGGGTTGGGTGCCGAATCCGGCGTAGACGTGGTTGTCGCGGCGAGCGAGCGTCGTGACCGCGTGCTGGTTGCGATAGATGAGCAGCTGCCAGGTCAAGACGTGGCGCGGACCGTCGAAGGCGTTGCGGTCGACGTGGATGTGCAGGCCGGTGTCGTGACGGGTGTGTGCCTCGGCGTCGGCAAGGCGTTGCAGCAGTTGGAACGGGAAGTTCTTCTCGAACCAGGACAACGACATCGGGTGGGTGACGATCTCGATGTCGACCGAGCTGTCGCGTTTGCAGAACAGCAGTTCCTCGTGCGGATCCTGGTCGGTGACCTCGTCGTGGAGGTCGCCGACACGGCCGAGCAGTTCCAGTTCCAGGCCGAACAGGGGGCCGTCGCCACGCGCGACCCAGTCGGGTCTGTAGCTGTACTCGTGCAGGCGGGCCGAGGCCGCTTCGGCGTCGTAGCAAGCGTCGCGCTCGTATTCGGCGCACCGATCGCACCACTCGTAGTTGTCGTCGAGGCAGCGCTGACAGACGGTCGCGCTGTTCTCGACGGAGTGCGCGGCGCTGTGGAACAGCAGGTCGCCGCAGTCATCGCACGGTGCGGTTCCCGCCGGGCGGCCCACCGTGAACTGCGAGAACTCGATGAACCAGTCGTTGACCCGGGCGTCGTCGACGTTGGCGTTGCGAAAGTCCGGATTGTCGTCGTAGGGCTGCGGGGTGCGCAGGTCCGCCTCGCTCAGGTCCGCCCCAACGAAACCTGCGCCGTCCACGCAGGCGCCGCGCAGCCGCGCACGGCACAGCAGCGCGTCTTCGAAATCGGCACCGGTCAGGTCCGCATCGACGAACGACGTGTCGGTCAGGTCGGCGTCGGCGAACACTGTGCGGGTCAGATCGGCGCGGTCGAATACGCAACCACGCAGGGCCCGGTTCGAAAGGTCCATGCCGGACAGGTCAGCACCGGAGTAGTCACCGCCGGGGTACAGCTTCAACAACAACACAGGCATGATCGCCAACCTCGATTCGAGTGGAAGGTAGTTTCGGAACGGATTCGAACCCGTGCATCAGATGTGTTGCGTCGCAACGCAAGCGGGCGGCGCAACGTTGCTTGCAGATGTGGGGCGCACGGTGCGCCTAGTGTCATGAAGATCGCGACTCGATCGATGACAAGCCGGTTCGTGGCCTGGGTTCGATCGTCAGAGGCCGTGGTTAACGAAAGTGGCGACTGGGCTGATGTTCCCGCCAGCGCTCGGCGGGCGGCGCCCGACGACGGCGTGTTTGCGGCCGAGCGTGCGAGGAAGGCCCGGTCCGCTGGGCGGGCACCCACCAGCCGGCCCGGGACTTGGTGACTTTTCTCCCCTAGGGCTGAGACCGATCCCCGCAGCGGCAATCGGGAAGCTTGGGACTCCCAGATCGGAATATTCTGCGAAATGCGCTGTACGGCAATCGAATGCGGATGCGGGTCGCCGCCGCAATCCGTGGAGATCAGACGGGCGGGTGTCGGCGCAGATACGTGCCGGTTCTACGACGCGCAGACCGTGCGGGCTTGGCATAGCCCGGGTCGAGCCATCAAGAGTTTCCGGCATCGGCGAGCCGCGCCGGGTGGCGCAGGAGTTGCGCTAGCCTCCCTATGAGGCCAGATGATGGCCAGTCCCGGTTACCTGCGCTGCCCCTTATCGGCAGGGAACCACTTATGGGACCAAGGAGCCTGAGTTCCGTCATCGATATTTGCGAGGTTCGGATCACGCGCGTTCCAAGCCGGAGCGCTCCTCAATGCCCGACCGCGCCGATAGGGGCAGCGCGCGGCCGGAGAGAGATTTCGCTATGCCGGACAGCCGACGCTTCACCGCACTCGTACGGACTCGATGCGACTACACGGGAGAGTCGTACCGCGTCTTGCACGGAAGGCTGAACGATCCGTCCGTTCGCAACGGTCGCATTCCCGACGCAACAAACGCGGACCAGGCACAGGTCGAATCCGACGTCCTGACCGCGCTTGTCCAGCTCGGCGTTTGGACCGCGCATCCGCTCGGTATCGCCAGGGTGCGTCCAACCGGCGGTGGTTCGGTGATGGTCCATCTGGACAGCCACACAGAGCTTCATGGTGGAGGCGTGTTTTCGCTGTCCCAGATCGCGGTCGAAGCCCTGTTGCCCTACGCCGTACCCGATGGTGAGCTGTGCGGTGTGATGGGTCTTCGTATCAACGGCGTCTCCCGAAACGATCTTCACCTTGGTCGGGTCGGCACGAACAGCACGATCGTGATCCGAGGGGTGCCTGGCGCGCGATGGCGCACACACATCGATGAACGGCGACGTACCCTCGAGGCCGAGCGGCTCATTCCGCTGTGGGACCAGCCGTCGGAATCGGGCCACGAGCGTGCGTGGCGCACCACGCATCCGTGGATTGCGGAACTGTCCCGCACTTATGCGTGGCTCGGTTCGGCGTTACTGCGGCGCACCGCGTTGTTTCACACCGCCAGCTCCGCGTGGTCGACGCGCAGTTGGCGCGACGGCGCCACCTGGGTCTTCGAAATGACGTCCGACGCGGACGCGCCGACCGATCATGACAGCTTCCTGACGCGACTGACCGACCCCGCGTGGGGGACACCAATGCGGGTCCGCGAATCCTCGTATTGCAGCTGCGACTGGTCTCGCAGCGCCTTGTTCGACCGTGAGTGCACCTTCGAGCTGGAGCATCTCACTGAGCCGGAGGCGGTGCTGCAACTGCGGTTCGTCGTCAGAAACCGGCGGCCCGATGACTGGGTGGCAGGATTTCGCGCCCGACTGCGACGAATCGGTGCCGACCCCCGGTGGATCGACCGAGTCCTGCCGACCGTCGACCCTGACCTTGCGAACTGTCGGGAGCGGCAGGCGCGGCACGACCTGAACCGCATGTTCACGGCGTTCGATAGTGAGGGTGCGTCTTCGGTCCACCCTGGATCCGGTGGTGCAGGCTGGTCCGAACAGCGGCGATTGTCGTCGAGAAGCCAAGAGACGAGCGGCACGGCGGATTAGCGCTGCCGCTCTGGGATGGTGCGGCGCAACGAGATTCGCCGATGCATCAGTGCGGCAGCGCGCGGAACGTACATCGTGGCCGGCGTCTTCGCGCTTTTGGTGGCTTCCAACCTCGTCCATCCGGCGAGCGGCGTGTCGACTTGCAGGTGCCCTCACGGCTGGGCTTAATGGGACTGGCCTGATGGGAGGCCGCTCCTGGCGTTCGTGCCGCCCCACAAGGCGGACGCCGACAAGGATGAAGAAGCTACCTCGCTCCGCCCACCATTCTTTGTCGAACCCGAGTGCGTAGGCACGCCACGACGTCTTCGGGTATTGGGCGGCGTGCCCGGGAACGGTGCGAGAGATGCCTGCACATGGAAAGTCGGTCGACCGCGCACGGCTCAGGTCCCAGCTGACAAATGAGCCCTACCAACGAGCCCGCGAACATGCCTACGACGAGCGCACGCCGGCCGTGGGCCACCAAGCATTATTGGAGTCTCGGATCTTCGAGATGCTGTGCAACCCGGGGGTGCGGCTGGCTCACCCGTTCGGTATCGGTCGGGTCGACTGGGCGCCGAACGAACCGACGATCGTGCACCTTGACGCCATGTATGAGCGCAGGGGCGACGTCGTCGGCTGGAGCGTCGGTGTCGTCCGAAGGGTGCTTCCGCGCACGGAAGCCGCCCCTGATCTGATCGGGCCTGCCGAGGTATACGGCGTCGTTGGATTGCGAGTTGTCGACATCGAGGGCGTCGATTTGCGCGTCGGTCTCACGGGTACGAATTCGGACATGATCTTGCGCGGCGCGCCAGGTACCAGGTGGACCGAGGACATCGCCACGTTTGCGCGTGAGTGCGCAGCGACCGACAGCGTCCCGTTGTGGACGGACGAGCCGCTCACCAATTTCGAGAAGGCCTTCCTGCACGAGTACGGAGACGATGACCATCGGGTCATGGCGTCGCTCGGGTCCGCGCTGCTACGACGTTCGGGAGTTTTTTACCGCATCAGCAACGCATACAGCACCCATTCATGGACGGGGCCCTTCCAGGAGTGGAAGGTGGAGATGGTCATTCGTCATGATGTCGCGATCAACCACGACTCGTTCCTCGACGTTCTGACCGATTCCCGGTGGGGATTACCGCTCCGGATGCGAAAGAGCAACTGCACGTGCCAGCACAGCACGTCCGACGGTGACTGCGGATCCGGCCATGGGTGCTACTTCCACCTGACGTTCGACAACGCCGACCATGCGGTGGGACTTCAGCTGCGGTTTATCCACGCGATCGCCTCTGGCGCGGAAGGACAGTGGTGCCGCGAAGGGTATGCACGCATCGGTGCCGATCCCGCATGGCTGTGTCGCGTCCTTCCGGAGTAGTGAATGCCTGTCCGATCGGCACGACGGCTGCGGGCGATTGGCCGACCCCCATGGGGGCACTACTACCCTCACCGCACCTTGCGGTGCGAGATGCGCAGCAGTGCGACGGAATGCGAGTCACCGAGGACCGGTCGGGCGCGAACGTGGGCGCGCGCCGGGGTGCGGCATGCGCAGTATCGGCTGGGATGCGTTTGCTCACGACGCTCGCGGGCACCCGTCGAGGACATCAAGCCAGGTCAATAGGCGCGTGATGTTGCGGCTCGGGGCGAAAGTCAGGAATGTGCCGTCGGCCGAATCGATCCCGATCTCGGCGGCGTACCGCAAGCGGCGCAACGAATTTGCCCGGCCGAGGTGCGTGGAGACGCCACGGACCTTGGCGGCGGAAACGATGTCGCGGGCGGCCGGTCCGAGCTTCCATTCGGTCAACACACGTCCGCATTCGGGACACGGTTCGTGCCTGTGCGCCCGTCGCCCAGCGCGCGAGATCAACCCACACTCACGGCATTCCAGGGTGCCACCCAGGAACACGACATCGAACTCGTCCCACGGCAAATCCGTTGCGCACGCGCCATTTTGGGCGACGAACGCCGCGCGATAACCCAAGTTCCGGATCACCGGGAGCCAGGGCACCGACCGGGCCAGCGTCCGTGTGTGGGAGCCGACCACATCCGGCGCGGTCGCGAACCCGCACGCACGCGCGTCGGGGCTGCTGCGGCGAAGCCATCGCAACCACGCCTCGTCACCCGGATACCGGTCAGCGTTGAAACAACCGGAATCGGCGGCCCACATCACCTGCGGTGGGCGCTTGTTGCCCTGGGCTGGAGAGTCCATCCATCCGATTCGCCCCGCGAGCATCGCCGCTCGGGTGGTCGGGTCGCTGCCGGGCGTCGCGAAATAGAACACCACGGAGATCACAGCCCGTCGTCGATGGTCCCCGCGGGAGCGGTGTCCGTCGGTTCGGCCGACGCGGCATCGATGACCTCGAGGATGTGGCCTGCGGTGGCCGCGAGGCGAGCATGTCCGGCGCGAATCAGGTCGTGACAGCCTGTCGATGCAGCGGAGACGACCGGGCCCGGTACAGCGAACACCGGTCGATGGATCGCCACGGCGTGCGCCGCGACGACGCGGGCGCCGCTGCGCACCCCGGACTCGGGAATGACGACAGCGCCGGTGAGGACGGCGAGCAAACGCGCCCGTGCTTGCAGGCGTGTCCGCGTCACCCGAGTGCCCGGCGGGTATTCGCTGACGATCGCGCCGGCATCGACAATCGCGCGGAACAACTCCGCATGCTCGGCGGGATGAACCACGTCGAGACCGCACGCCAGCACGGCAACCGTCGGAGCCGACGCCGCCAGCGCCGCCCGATGCGCGCGCGCGTCGACCCCGAACGACGCTCCCGCGATGATCGAGCACCCGGCCCCAGCGAGGTCGGCGACGATCTCGGTGGTGACGTGAGTGCCGTAGGAGGTCGGCGCGCGTGTTCCGGTTACCGTCACGGCACGTCGCGTCAGATCCCGCAGCGTCCCTTGGCCGATCGTCCACAGGCATAGTGGTGCCAACCGTCGCGGGTCCGGCCTCGGTGTGCTCGTGTACGGGTACAAGCGCTCGGTGGGCCATTCGTCGTCGTCGGGGGTGACCAATCGACCACCGATTCGGTCGAGAAGTCGAAGATGCTGCAGGGCAGCGGAAATGCGTTGCGCACCGACGGCGTCGTCGTCGAGGACCGCGCGGGCCGCCTCGACCGGACCCATGTCCTGCAACAGTTCCAGCAGCAATTGGGAAGGTCCGTCGGCGACCGCCGACAGATACGCCCATGCGAGGCGACGCCCGGCGGCATCTGTGGTCAACGGTTCCATAGTGAAATCCCTTCTGGCAGAACTTTCATCACCGTTCATCGGTCACGAGCCGAATCGAATGCGTGCCGGATGATCGGCTCAGGCGCGTCGGACTGGGGACGGTGGGAACAACTCGGCAGAGAATTGCCGACGGCAAAGTCAGTGGCACCCAATTGCGTTCGACCACGCCCGGAAGCGACACCGATCGGCGGGCGTGGGTGGCGGTCGGGATCGCACGTGGTTCAGACTGTGCGGCATGTCGGTGACGCTGCACGAGTTGGCTGTGGACCTCGGGCGACAGGGCCGCGAGGCGGTGACGTTGTCGATGCCCGAACTCTTCTATCGCAGCATCAACGCCAGCGAGCGTGGTCCGTGCCTGGACTGGTGCGGTGAGGTGCTGCTGACCGATCTCGCGTCCGACGACAGCGCACCGGTACGCGGCGGTGCAGTCGAGTTCCTGACGATCCGTTTGGGTGAGGAACCGGTGGCGTCGGTTCTGGATTCCTACTCGAGCGCCGCCGAACACTTTGCCGGACTGTTCGACGGTTGCCGGCTCGCCGACGACGTGCAGGAGCAATTCGACGCCATGGTGGTCAACGACGCGCTTATCGTGTTGGACGTCTTTGTCGCCGAGCCGCTGCGCGGGCGTCGGGTGGCCGCGTGGGCCGTCTCCGAGATCGCGTACCGGATGCTGCCGGCGATCAACGGAATCGTCCTGCTCGCACCCGGACTCGGCGTCGAGGGCGGAAACGACATCGGGATGCGCAAGCTGACCCGGTACTGGCGTCGGACCGGACTGCACCCCGATCGCGGCCTCACCGGAGTTCTTGGGCCAGTCGACCGCTTACACGTACCTGAGCGAGGCTCGTGATGCCCTCGCGGCGACCGCGACCATCGATATCGCGACGACCGTGACCGCGCTGGGCCGGTCCACCCCGGTACCGGAACACCGCGACGGCCTATGAACTCACCACACGGGTGGTTTCGCGTCAGTGCGCAGGGGCCAGATCGCGCTGCAGCGAAGAATTGCGTGCGCCGACCAGCGGTGCAAACTTCGGATCGGTCTGTCAGTCCCGGCCCAGGCGGTGAGCTGCCATAAGGCTGACCGTCGGGACCGCGAAACGAGTCATCCGCAGCGGATCGTCGATGTCGCCGAAGCCAAGCGTGTGGGGCCATTCGCTCAGTGCCGGATGGAACTCCGCCACGGCACTGTAGGGGATCGTCTTCGAGGCGTAGAGGGCCTGTCCGGCAGCGGATCCCGTTTGGACATCGCAACCACTGTGCAGCGCTGATGATCCCGCCAGCCAGGTTCGGCGGCGCGACGCGCAGCGCGGCGAGCATTGCCGATCGCGGTCCCAGCGATCGATCCGAGTACGAAGGATGGACTGCCGACGGCCATGACCGGCATCGGTTCGTATACCCCGTGGCCTGCTCGGTGTCGGCGGTACGACACCCACCGCCGACATGCGGGATCGCCTTGTACCCCAACATGATTTCTGTGTCTCGGAGGTCCCACTGCCCTGGGTCGGGCCGCGAACGGCCCGTCGGCTGGATGGACCGCCGGGTGCAACTCGGTCGCCGCAGGCCGGCAAGTGGCGGTCTGCCGTTTGTGCTGCGACACCGGCGAGTTGGAAAGGTGATGCGCGCGAACGCTGTCGGCGTCTATGCGGCCGAGGGCGGTGTGTGCTCGCGCGGGCGAGCCGGCGGTGGTGTCAGCCGGGACGGACGGAGTGGGCTGCTGCGCCACTGCGGTCCGTCGGGGAAGACTTCGACGGCGATCTTCCATGCGCGGGTGAGCAGTCCGACGGCCGAGTCACCGGCGGCGCGGTCGTGGATGCGGAACGTGGCCGGGCGGATGTTCAGCTCGATGATCGCGACACTGCGCCGCAACTCGGGCACATAGACGTTGTCACGGGTCACGGTGCCGATGGGTGGGCGATGCCATGCGATGGTGCTGATCGTGGACATCGCCGCGTGGGTGGCGGGGTCGTCCGGGAACGGCACGTGCGCTGCCGAATGCAGCCAGCCTTCGCGGGCGGTCGCGAACAGCGCGAGCAACCGGTGGGCGACAGCGGCGGAGGACACGAGCATGGTCACCGGCCCCCATCGCAGCGCCATCGTGGTGTTGTCGGTCCCGGCCTGAGCGACATCGATCTTGACGTCCTGCATCCCAGCCAGCGACAACGTCAGCTCGGTGACGGTGCCGAAACCCCGGTACGCCAGGGGCACGGGAGGATTCGTCATGCGGATGGTCCCTTCGTATGGCGAACGACGCCGTGTGGCCGTTCGGTCGGTCGTGGTCGGCGGCGGGGTGCAGCGGCACGAATTCGGACTCGGCGCCGGTGCGCGTGACAAGCTCGGCCGTCACAGCAAGTTCGCCGCCGACCGCGTGGTGTCGGCGTCGATGTCGGCGAGTTCGTCGACTCCGCCGATATCTGCGGCCGTAGCCGCGATGCGACGCGGGTTGCCGTGCGATGAGGGCTCGGAGCGGAACCGATCTCGTTCAGCGTGCGTCACACTGCATGTGGACAACGAGCAGGAACGGGCCCGCGAGGGGTTTCGGTATCCCAGGCTGACCGGTCCGAAGTGGCCGGAAGATCCTGAGAAACGCGCATGGTTGGCCGAACAACTCGCCGCGTACCGGCTTCGCCACCATGCCGACGTGCTGCACGACGGCGAGCGACCCTGACTGGCGCCGAGGTCGACGGGCAACGCGACCAGAGCTCGCTGCTGACGCGCCGGTGCTGGGTCGACCACGATGGTCGTGCACCCGACCGGGTTTCGGACAGCCGGTTGCGTGACTGCGGGGGTTGAATGCGGAGCCTCCGATGCCTGCGCCGGGCTCGGTCGTCGACGTCACTTCGCACAGAAGTGGTGTTCGGCGAGAGCGATGGCCATCAGCGGTGCGCTGGATTGGGGGGATCTCGAGTCCGAAGAAGACCTGGCGGCCGCGCAAGGTGACGGTGCAGCCGTTGTCGGTTTCGCCGAAGCGGGCGGTGTGACCGGTGCAGCGGACACGTCGCCCGCCGAGGATGCCGATCAGACTGTTCGAGGACTGTGTCGCGGCGGCATTCTCGGCGTCGATGGATGTATGTGCGCTTGAGCACGTCGGCCAGAGCGTGCCGTCCCGCCGGATTCGCGGCACGGGTGGCACTCGTGCCCCACTGGCCATTCAGCGAATGGGCGCGATACCTTCGACTGGCCTTATGGTCACGCAGAGATAGCATGCGATGGATCGGGCGACCTCGCTTCGAAGGGAGCAGTGGACACGGTGACGGCGGTAACGATCGCGCTGGTGTTCGGCGTTCCGGTGCTCAGTTTTCTCGCGTCGTACCGTTTCGCGCACGCCCAAGAACGGAAACTCGCTGCATTCCGGGGAGATGACGGTGTCACGCAACGAGTGTTGGACCAGGCACGCGAACGACGTCGTGACATGCTGACAGACGAGTACGCGCGTTGTATCGCAGCGGCCCGCAGGCTCGGCCGGATCCCGATCGCGCCGATCGTCGTCAGCGACTCATACGTCGCTGACGCTGTCCTCGACCTCGAAGCAAGCGCCGACATGATCCACCTGTTGGCGCCCGCGTCGGTCACCTCGGCACTCGCATCTGTCATAGACCAAGCGCAACGGCCGACCACGCTGCAACGCAGCAGCGCACCGTCCCGGGTGCTCAGGTCCGCGAGTAGCGACCTGAACCAAATCGTCGACGAACTCATGCAGGCTATGCTGGTCCCTGCTGCCGGGCAACGGAACTGACGTGTGCGTCCCCGGGGTCGTGCAGCAATCGTGTAACGGACTGCGCTGTCGTTGTGTCAGCCCGCTTTGCCAGGGTCGTCGTCACGGACCCCGTTGGTGAATGTGATTGCGGCGCCATCGGTGTCACGAATTCCCGCGATCTTGTCGTAGGCGACCGTGGTCGTGTGGCCGTCGATGAACCAGTGCGGCACGGTGACCGATTTGGCATTGACCTTCAGCACAGGACTCCACTGACCGACCGCGAACACGTGATCACCGACGCGCACCATCGACGACGTCAACACCAGCGCGCCGCCGGCCTTGGCCCGCTCGATCTGGGCTTCCCAGAACGACACCTGATCGGACTTCTCCGCGATCCGCGCCGACAGATCTTCGCGCCGCTGCCCGGTCGCCGGTGGGCGAACTTCGACGTGCTTGTGTCCGGTGCTCGGGTGCACGAACCGGGTCCGTGTGTCGCCGTCGAGCTCGCGGCGATGGGCGCGAATCTCGGCTTCCAGCTTGTGGATTCGGCGTGCGGTGACACCGGGATCGAACCGGCGATCGGTCGTGTGCGTCGCCGACTCGGCGCGGCGATCGGCCTCGGCGGCCGACTTGCTGGCCTCGACGTAGCGGTCGAGCGTGTCGAAAGCCTTCTGGATCGCCCTGCGGTGGCGATGCTCGCTGTGATGACCGATCTTGATCGGTTCACCTCCCGGTGGCAACGCGTCGTGAGCGCGGTCCATCCGCTGCTCGGCTTCGGCCGCTTTGTCGTGGCGTCGTGTTGCCTTGGCCTTGAGCGCGTCGACCCGATCGGCCTGACGCGCGGCCCGGTCGGCTTCCACATCGGCGGCATCTCGGGCGGTGTCGTCGATGTCGACATCGACGCTGAACCCAGTCGCGCGCAGCGCCTCCGCCGTCGCGACGATCGTCGCGGTCTTCGCTGGCACGTCACGGGAGTGCGGCACGTACCACTGTGCGATGCTGCGGCCCCAGCGCCACCCGTGACGCTTGAGCACATCGCTCGCTCCGTCGCCACGCCGCGTGCCGTCGATGAGCGTGCCTTCGGACCGGGTATGGGTGATGGTCAGACTTCCTGGCATCGCGGACACCTTCCTTGAAGCCGATGCAATCGGTATGTGTTCGGGCGCAAACGCTTTACGGTCGCTCGTCGACGCACGTCTCCGGTGCGGCAGATTCCCGGACCTCGGTGATCGTGGTCATGAAGCCGCCGAGAACACCGACGAGCTGTCGGCGGTCAGCAGGCGCCCAAGGCCACGGCGCGAAGCCGCCTCCCAGAGAATCGGCAGCCGCGTCGATGTCGGTGGCCGTGATCCGGCGCGACCGCAGCCACGTTCCACTGTCGTCGTAGTGGACGTCGAATGTGGCCATGATGAGAGCCTCTCTTGGAGAAGGAAAGTGCTGCAATCAATTACGCGCTGAGCCCGGACCGCTCTGCCGGGACGATCGAATCCGGCGCGCACGGCTGATTCGATGTGCGGCGCGATCGGCAGCCGAGTCGGGAACAGCAGCGAGGAATCGATTCAGGAGTGAATTTGCCGATCGCACAAGGGATCAGGCGTCGACGAACTGTTCGCGTCGACGTAACGTTGGGGTCGGCAGTATCGGAGTCAGGTCGTTGGGTGTCGTGCAGGATTGGATCTGCGAACTGGCGCGCTCCTTGGCGGACAGGGAGCACATCGGCGCCGCCCGAGACGTTCGACTCGTGCCCCCGAAGAGTAGTGCCCAGCGGAGTGGTGAGGCACCAGGACGAGTGGCGACGCCGTTGACAGTTTCGGGCCGGGGCAGCGCGGCTGGGGTTCGTCCCTCGCGGAAGCGCGCGAGCATGTGGGTGGGCAGAACCTCGCACAGCCGCCCCGGCTACCTTTCCGCTGGTGTGGCGGTTACCGGTCGGCAGTCGGTGAATCGGTGCGCGGCTCGACGAGGGAAGCGAAGCGGGGATCGGCCTGCCAGTCCAAACGCAGATGATGTGCGGTGAGAACGCTGATCGTCGGGACCGCATATCCGGTCAGGCGCAATGGGTCGTCGATATCGCCGAAGCCAAGGGTGAGAGTCCATTCCCACGGCGCGGGATGAAACTCCGACACCGCCGAGTACGGAATCACAGTCGAGGCGTACATGCCCGTGAGACAACGAATCCCGCGCGAGGTTGCGATCACGGAGCACTGTCTGTGGTCGCGCCATCCGATCTGCGCGGCACGCCGGGCGGCGCGGCGACCTCGCGCGTTGCCGATCGCGGTGCCGGCAATCGATCCGAGAACGAAGGCGGGGCTGCCAACGGCCATGATCGGCATCGGTTCGTACACGCCGTAACCGGCCCGGTAGCGGCGATACAAGACATCGCCCCGAATGAACGGAATTTCCTTGTAGCCCAGCACGGTTCCGGTTTCCCGAATGTCGCACCGCGCGAGTGGCAGATCGCTACTCAGCCGATTCGCCGTCACACGCGCATACTCCCACCACCATGCTGCCGCCTGTGCCGAGCGCGCGTCGGCGACCGCCGCCGCGGATTTGTGCTTGCGTTTCATCACCCAGGCCCTCCCTCCCGTCATCCCGAGTATCGCAACGGTTGCGATCGATCGTCGAGTCGCCGTCGCCCTTGCCGCCGCCGCGATGGTCGGACCCGCCGTAACGAGGATTCGCGAAAGCCCTTCGGCCGAGGATCAGATCAGTCGCGCCAGGTATCCGTTAGAGACCCGTTGCCAGGTTGACAGCGCGACTATCCTGAAAATAGGACCAAATAGGAGCTATTTCGAGGCTGGAGGCGTCATGGTTCGATCGACAAACTCCAAGGCCGAGGACCGCTGTCCCTGGTGCGAGCAAGTAATCCCTCATGCGCGATTCGATGAGATCAAGAACCGCATCGCGGCAAGCGAACAGGCGCGCACGGCGCAAATCGAACGCAGGCTCGAACGCATCCACGAGCAGCACCTATCCGAGGCGAAGGCCGCCGCCGAAGCGAAGGTCGCGACGGCACAGAGTGCGGCGCGGGCGCAGGTGTCGGAGCTGCGAGGCGAGCTGCGCAAAGCTGAGAACGCACAAGTCGCCGCCGAATCACAGGTCGCGGCTGTGCGGGCGGAGGCAAAGGCCGCGATGACGGCGGCGAAGCAGGAGACCGCGAGCAAGGTCGCGGCGGCACGCATGACTGAACGGGAACGTGCCGATGCCGAACACCGAGACAAACTGACCGAAGCAGTGAACGCGCGAACGGCAGCCGAACAACTGCTCGCAACACAACGAGCCGAATCGGAAAAGCAGATCGAGGCGATGAAAGCCGAAGCGGAGCAAGTTATGAATACGCGCCTGCTGGAACAACATTCGGCGATGGACCTGGACAAAGACAGGGCCGTGCGAGCTGAACAGGCGAAGGGAGCCGCTGAGCGGCAGCGGATGCAGAAGACAATCGACCAACTGCAACGTCAAGTCCAGAAGAGCACAGCGCACGACCTCGGGGAAGGCGCCGAGGTCGAACTGTACGACGAGCTGAAACGGTGGTTCCCCAACGACGTCATCGAGCGTCTACCCAAAGGCAAGCAGGGCGCCGACATCATCCACAAGATCATCGAGAACCGGCGACAGTGTGGATGCATCGTTTACGACTCGAAGAACCGCGGCGTGTGGCGCAACAGCTACGTCACCGTGCTTCGGCGTGACCAACGTGCGGCCAAGGCTGAGCAGGCGATCCTCGTGAGCCGAGCCTTTCCCGCAGGATCAGCGCAACTCGACCTGCGCGATGACGTCATAATCGTTAATCCAGCTCGCGCAGTGAAGGTTGCGCAACTCATCCGGCAGTACCTGGTCGCGCTGTCCAGGTCGAAAGTCAGCAGCGATGCACGCGAGCAGAAGAAGCAGCGCCTGTACGAACTCATCACATCCAAACAGTTCACCCAACAACTCGGCGAAATCAGCGCCAAGGCCGAACAGTCGCTCGACCTGGATGTCAAGGAGCAGAAGGCCCACGAGGTGACGTGGCGACAGCGGGGCGAAATCGCACGCACCATCCAACAGATAGACGGCGAGATGTGGGCGCAAATCGAGGCGATCATCAGCGCACCTGTCCGTCCGCTCAAGCACGCCACATGACGCGGCCGGAGCGAACACCCACGTCGAATGTCGTCGGCTTCCAGGAGAGGCGCCTCGGTCGGACAGTGCTGCGCACGTACCGGTCCCGGCTCGACATCGACGACATCGTGCCCAACGAACGCCAACCACGGATGGGTCCGAAGGAAGACGCCGAACTGCAGCGACAGATCGAGGCAAACGAGGGACTATTCGAGCCGCTCCTGGTCGAACCTCATCCCGATCTTCCGGGGAAGTACCGAATCATCGACGGCGATCGTCGGTGGACCAACTCAGCGGTGCTTGTCGGTGCCGGCAAGGATCAGTACCGGCAGCTGCCCGTCGAAATCACCGACCGCACCCTCACCGACGAGGAACGCCTCCGGTCCTGGATCTACATCCACCAGCAGCGCCGGGAATGGGATGCCAAGGAAAAGGAGATGGTCACCTACCGCCTGGTCGAACTGATCGGGCGCGCCAGCGCCGCCAACATCCTCGGCGTCACCGTCCGTGAAGTAGACAAACTCATCCAAATCTTCGAAGTAGCCCAACGTTTCGACAACCTCCGCGAGCCGGCCACGGCAATCACGTGGGCACGGGAACTCATGGGAGTCAGCAAGGCCTTGCTCACACCCACAGTGATCGACGCGGTGGTGTCGAAGGTCAACCAGAAACGAATCACCAGCTCCAAGGATCTGCGCAAACTACGCACGATTCTCCGCGACCCGGTCGCGAAGGAGCACTTTCTCAGCGATGAAGGTGGCATCGAGTCGGCACTGATACGCCTCAGAGAACCGGAACAAACGAACACCGGGCTCGGGCACCACCTCGATGCGGCGATGGACGCAATTCGACGAATTCCGTGGACCGAGATCGACGCGCTGAAGAACGATCCGAAGATCGTCAGCCAGGTCGACGAGGCTGCCGAGCTACTGCGAGCGCTTCGTAAGCAGCTCTCCTCGACATAGGAATTCACACTGACCGGCCGGGCGGGCGCCGATTGCTCGAAGCCGATGCTCGCGACGGGTCGGCCCTCGCCGCTGCGAGCATGTGACGAACCGACCCGACACAATCGACACGGTGGAGGTACTAGTCGACCTGACTTTTATCACTCCGTGGGGCTTTTGCTGATTGCAGCGCGTTGACCTGCTGGTTTGGGCGGCTGGCGGTGTGGATTTGCGCACTAATCTGGGGTTGTATGGTGACGCGTCGGCGTATTTGCGCACGTTAAGACAGCCTCGGGCGCTCGCTCGGGGTTTGGACGTCCCCGGTGTCCGCGGACTTCACCGCATCGCACGTTGCCAGGAGTCGACGTCCAGCGCTGGGCGCAGCGACGCGCGGATCCGGTCCGGATCGTCTCCGAGGCCGCTGAAGATCGTTTCGAGCATCGGGACGAGGACTTTCTTCTCGCTGGCGGGTGGACGAATGTAGCCGCCGATTTCGAGCATGTTGTAGCCGTGTACGGCGCACCACCATTGATGCGCGATCAGGCTCGGATCGCCGTGACGGAAGCGGTGCGCTGCGATGGCGCGCTCGCAGGTGCCGACGACGAGGTCGAGGGTTTCGGGGCGGCCGGTGTGGAGCTCTGCGGGGGTGGTGGGCCGGTACTGGCCTAGGGCGATGGTCCCGAACATCACCTGATACAGGTTCGGCGCCGTGCGCGCGAAGTCGATCGATGCCCGGGTGATCGCCACAAGATCGGCGACCGGATCGTCGGTGTGGGGAACTGCGCCGATGCCGGCCCCCAGGCGGTGAAACCCATCGGCGACGACGGACTGCACCAGCCCGGCGATGGACCCGAACTGGGTGTAGACCCCCATCGACGAGACACCTGCCTGTGTCGCGATTCGCCGCGTCGACAAGGCGTCGGGTCCGTGGTCTGCCAGCAACGACGCCGCAGCATCGAGCAACCGCTGGCGGGTATCGGGATCGGCTACTCGTGACACAGCCTCAGTATCGCACGCACTCACCGTTCTATCACGAGTGATATTGCGTATGCGATTACACCTGCTATATTTGCGTCGACGACGTCCACGCGCCGACGGCGACGCGGGAAGGCAGGCAATGAGTCACGCAATTTCATCGGACAGCCAGGATCTGCAGGCGCGGGTTCGCGACGCCAGGGACAAGGCCGCGACGCCCGGCTACGAGGTACCGATCGCGGTGGACGGTGTCGACGTCGAGGCATGGAACCATGTCGGCGATCCGCTGTGCGAGGCGCTGTTCGCGGAGTTGCGCGAGCGAAAGATGCTGTCGGGCAATGTGTACGACAGTGCGCGCCGGCTGCAGCGGCTGGGATCCGACGCTGCCGAGAAGTTTTTCGCCGATGTCGAGACGGTCCCGTCCTGGGCCGACTTCGACTTCATGCGGATCGGCGCGGACATGGGCCGCCGCAATCCGATCGGCATGCTGTTCGGGATGCACGGCGGCCTGCCGTTCACCTACATCGACCCGGCGACCGCCGAGGTGATGGGCAGCACCGGCCGGTTCGCCCGTGGCGGGGACTACCGCCGCCGGTACTGGGAGACCGCGACGGGGTTCGTCGGCGCGCTCGACGTCGACGGCATGCGCCCCGGCGGGCAACGCTGGCAGGCGTGGATCCGGATCAGGTTCCTGCACACCATGATCCGCACCGGCATCCTGCGTGCCGGGCAGTGGGACCTGACGCAGTCGATGCCGATCAGTCAGCTCGCGACCGCGAGCGCCACGCACATCTTCGGCCCGTACCGGGTGAACATCATCGAGTACTTCGGTGGCGTGGTGAGCCCGGAGGAGCGGGACAGTTTCAGCCTGATGTGGCGCTGGATCAGCCGCATCGAAGGCGCGAACAGCGAGTTGCTCGGCTGCACGCACGCCGAACAGCTGGCCATCTCGGAGCGGATGCACCAGTACCTGTATGCGCCCAGCGACAAGTCGCGCGCGCTGACCATGGACCTCGTCCGGGGATCTGCGGGGATGAAGGCGTTCGCGATGCCCGAACGCATGCACGCCGCGGTCGTGCGTGAGTTGATGAGCGAACGCATGGTCGAAACCCTTCCCGGACGCGATGTCGCCACCGACCTCGGCCTGCCGCGCGACCGGCTCGCGGAGACTTCGCTGCACGCGCTGACCACCGTGCTCCGGGGTGTCAACCAAGCACAGCGCCTCCCGCGTGTGCGCCGGGTCGCAGCTCGCCGAGGCCAGCAACTGCTCGACCATGTCGTCGACGCAGGCCTGGACCACCGCCCGGCCGACTACCGCGGGACAGCGGTCGCCGGCGCACCCACCGATCGTTAGCAAACCCGACATTCAGGAGCCCGAGTCCATGACCGCAGTAACACCGCTCGTCACCGAAGCCCCGACCGACGACCTCGACCAGGCCGTTCACGACCTGGCCGCGGGCGCCGAGACGTGGGCGCGTCTGAGCGTGGCCGACCGCGCCGGCCTCATCGCTGCGACACACGCGTCGATCGCCACCGCTGCCGAGGAATGGGCGGCAGCGGCGATCCTCGCCAAGGGCACGCCGCGCGGTTCACTGGAGGGTGAGGAGTGGATGTCGGGGCCTTACGCCGCGCTGGCCGGGTTCGGCGCGATCGCCGAAACACTCGCCAAACTCGCGTCGGGCAAGTCGCCGTTGGACGGGATCACGGCAGGCCAGGCGCCCGGCGGTCGCACCAGCTTCCGGATGCTGCCGAGTACGTTGCAGGAGTTCAACCTGTTCAACGGCTTCACTGCCGACCTGTGGCTGCAGCCTGGCATCTCCGCCGAACGTGCCCGTGCCACAGCCGGTTTGGGCGCACGGCACGTGCGCGAGAACGGTGGGGTGGGCCTCGTGCTCGGCGCCGGAAACATCAGCGCGATCGGCCCGCTCGACGTGCTGTACGAGCTGGTCGCCTACAACCGCGCCAGCGTCCTCAAGGTCAATCCGACCTTCGCTGGGCTGACGGCCGCCTACACGAAGGCGTTCGCCCCGCTGATCGAGGCGAACCTGCTGCGGATCGTCAACGGGGGCGCACAGACCGGCGGATACCTCACCCGCCATCCTGGCATCGGGCACGTGCACATCACCGGAAGCGGCGTCACGCACGACGCGATCGTGTGGGGTGCGGGCGACAAGAGCGGAAAACCCGTGCTGGACAAGCCGATCACCAGCGAACTCGGCGGTGTCTCGCCGATCATCGTGGTCCCGGGTGAGTGGTCGAAGGCCGATCTGCGCTACCAGGCCGAGCACGTCGCCACCCAGCGGCTGCACAACGGCGGCCACAACTGCATCGCCGGTCAGGCGCTCATCCTGTCCAGCGACTGGGCACAGCGCGAGGCGTTCCTCACGATTCTGCGCGACGTACTCGACTCCCTTCCCACGCGTGACCCCTGGTACCCCGGCACCGACCGCAAGCTCGCCGCGGCCACCGCGTCGTACCCCCATGCCGAGCAGCGCGCCGGCCGTTACCTGATCGCGGTCGACGAGTCCACGTCGCAGGATCTGCTCACCACCGAGTACTTCGGACCCGTGCTCGGCCACACGTCGCTGCCCGGCACCGGCATCGAGTTCCTGCGCGCCGCAATCGACTTCGCCAACGACCGGCTCGACGGAACACTGGGCGCCAGCCTGATCGTCGCCCCAGCAGACCGCAAGGCGATCGGGCCCGCGTTCGACGACGCGATCGCCGACCTGCGCTACGGCACCATCGGCATCAACGTGTGGAGCGCGATCGGGTTCCTCGTCCCGGCACTGAGCTGGGGCGCCTACCCGGGCAACACTCTCGAGCAGGTCGGCAGCGGCATCGGCATCGTGCACAACGCGCATCTGGTCGACCACGTCGAACGATCGGTCGTCAACGGCCCCTTCCGGCCGTTCCCGCGATCCGTACTCGCCGGTGAGCTCGCCCTCTCGCCGAAGCCCGGCTGGTTCGTCACCGCGCGCAGCGCGAAGGCGACCGCCGAACAGCTCACCGCCTACGCGGCACGACCGGGCTGGCTCAAATTGCCCGCGATCTTCGCCGCCGCCTTCCGGGCCTGAGAAGGAGCAGCGAGTGATCTTCACCAGCCCCTATCCGGACGTCGCCATCCCGTCGGGCACCGTCTACGACCACCTTTTCGGCTCGCTCACCGCCGACGACCTCGACCGGATCGCAGTGGTCGACGGGGACCGGTCGATCACCTACGGCGAACTGCGGGCCGACGTCGACGCGTTCGCCTGCGCACTCGCCGCACGCGGCGTGCGGCCCGGAGACGTCGTCGCGCTGCACGCACCCAACGGCATCGGATTCGTGATCGCGTTTCACGCCATCCTGCGCGCGGGCGCCGTCGCCACCACGGTCAACGTGCTCTACAGCCCGGCCGAGATCGCGACCCAGCTGCGCGATTCCGGCGCCACCCGGTACCTCACGGTGTCACCCGTACTGGCGAACGCACTCGCCGCAGCCGACGAAGTCGGTCTGGGCGGCGGCTCGATCATCGTTCTCGACGGCGCCGAGGGCTACGAGTCGCTGGCCGGCCTGCTTCGCCGAAAACGCGGTCGCGCCGGACGTCGAGGTCGACTCGTCGGCGCTCGCGGTGCTGCCGTACTCGTCGGGCACGACCGGCAAGGCGAAGGGGGTGATGCTGACCCACCGCAACCTCCTCGCCAACATCGCCCAGTGCGAACCGGTCCTGCAAGTCGGCGGCGACGACCGTGTCCTTGCGGTGCTGCCGTTCTTTCACATCTACGGCCTGAACGTGATCATGAACCTCACGCTGCGCAAGCGCGGCAGCCTCGTCACAATGCCGAAGTTCGACCTCCCGGTGTTCCTGCGAACCATGCAGTCCCGCCGCTGCAGCTACCTGTTCATCGCGCCACCTGTCGCGGTCGCCCTGGCCAAGCATCCCGCCGTCGACGAAGCCGACATGTCGAGCGTCCGCGTGATCGTTTGCGGCGCAGCACCACTGGACGAGGCTCTCGGCAACGCGCTCACCGACAGGCTGCAGTGCCGCCTGCTGCAGGGCTTCGGTATGACCGAACTGAGCCCGGTGTCGCACGTGACCCCGATCGACGACCCCAACCTGTCCATCGGGTCGATCGGCGTCGCGGTGCCCAACATCGAATTCAAGCTCGTCGACCCCGACACGGGAACCGAAATCGAGCCGGCCGCCGACGGTCGCACCGCGGCAGGTGAGATGCTCGTGCGCGGCCCCGGCGTGATGATGGGCTACCTCGGCAACGACGAAGCCACCGCCGCCACGATCGATCCGGACGGCTTCCTGCACACCGGCGACATCGTCCAGGTCGGCCCCAAGCGCGAGGTCTACGTCGTGGACCGGCTCAAGGAACTCATCAAATACAAGGGCTATCAAGTCCCGCCCGCCGAGCTCGAAGCACTACTCCTGACACATCCGGCAGTCGTCGACGCGGCCGTCGTGGCACACCCCGACGAGGACGCAGGCGAGATCCCGCGCGCGTTCGTCGTCCTGCAATCGGGAGCGTCGATGACAGCCGAGGACGTGATGGAATTCGTCGCCGGACAGGTAGCGCCGCACAAGCGGATCCGTCTCGTCGACTTCATCGACACGGTGCCGAAGTCACTGTCGGGCAAGATTCTTCGCAAGGACCTCAAGGGCAGGCCGGCGATCAGCACCGCAACCGATCGAAGTCGCAACTTCGACTCTGCACGACAACCTACCGGGTAGGAGATGCTGCCTGACTTTATCCCTGCATGAGGCGGTCGCTGACCGCAGCGCGTTGACCTGCTGGTTTGGGCGGCGGGCGGTGGATTTGCGCACTCATCCGGGTCGTAGAGTGGCGCGATGGCGTATGTGCGCACGGTGAGGACAGCCTCGGGCGCTCGCGCGGTGCAGATCGTGCACTCGTCGCGGCGCGGGTCGCGAAACATCGAGCACATCGGTTCGGCGCACGACGACGCCGAGCTGGAAATGTTGAAAGTCGCTGCCCACCAACGTATCGCGGCGGGCCAGTGTGAGCTGGAGCTGGGCTTGGCGGCATCCGCTCAGGTAGGTGGGCCGCTGCCGATCACCGCGTCGCGCATGGGCTGTCTGTGGGACGCCCTCAGCCGTGCCTACGATGCACTCGGGTTCAACGCTGCCGTCGGCGACGACGAGGTGTTCCGGCACCTGGTGCTGGCCAGGATCATCGAGCCGACCAGCAAGCTCGACAGCCTGCGTGTGTTGCAGGAGGTGGGGGTGCGGCCGCCGTCGTATCCGACAGTGAACCGGCGCCTGCGCACCTATGCCGCCGACGTGTGGCGCGAACGGTTGTCGTCGCTGTGTGCGGCGCACGCATCGCTGGGCCCCGCGCGCCTGGTCCTCTACGACGTGACCACCCTGTACTTCGAGACCGACACCGGTGACGGGTTCCGCGAACCCGGCTTCTCCAAGGAACGCCGCCTGGAGCCGCAGATCACGGTCGGCCTGCTCACCGACGCGGCGGGTTTCCCGTTGATGGTCAACGCTTTCGAGGGCAACAAGGGCGAGACCGCCACCGTGGTGCCGATGATCGAGGCGTTCAAGGCCGCCTATCGCCTCCACGACGTAACGGTGGTTGCGGATGCGGGCATGTTCTCCGAATCCAACCAGACCGCGATCCGGCACGCGGGGTTGTCGTTCATCCTCGGCGCGCGGATCCCGCGGCTGCCCCAGATCATCGCCGAATGGCGCGAGACCCACCCCGGCACCGACATCGCCCACGGGCAGGTGTTCACCCAGCCCTGGCCCGCCACCGACAGCGAGAAGGCCCGCGGCATCGGCGACCGGGTGATCCACTACCAGTACCGCGCCGACCGAGCCCGCCGCACGCTGCGCGGCATCGACGAGCAGATCGCCAAGGCCGAGAACGCCGTGGCGGGCAAGGCTCCGGTCAAGCGGAACCGGTTCATCCAGCTCTCCGGCACCGACAAGTCCGTCAACCGCGAGTTGGAGGCAAAGGCCCGCTCGCTGGCAGGAATCAAGGGCTACACCACCAACCTCGTCGAGGCGAGCCCGCAGTTCGTGATCGATGCCTACCACCAGCTCTGGCATGTCGAGAAGAGCTTCCGGATGTCCAAGCACGACCTGCGGGCCCGCCCGATCTACCACCGCAAACGCGACTCCATCGACGCCCACCTGACCGTCGTGTTCGCCGCGTTGGCCATCTCCCGCTGGATCGAACACCGAACCGGTTGGAGCATAAAGAAATTCGTCAAGACCACGCGCCGCTACCGCACCGTCGAGATCAGAGCGGGACAACACACCCTCGCCGCCGCCGACCCACTACCCGCCGACCTGCAAGCCGTGGTCGACTCCATCCACCGGAGGGAGCCTGCGCACTAATTTGATAAAAGTCAGGTCACACTGACCGGCCGGGCGGGCGCCGATTGCTCGAAGCCGATGCTCGCGACGGGTCGGCCCTCGCCGCTGCGAGCATGTGACGAACCGACCCGACACAATCGACACGGTGGAGGTACTAGTCGATGTCGTCCGTCAGCCAGTCGCTCGATCCGCGGACGCCCAGAATCTCAGGCGCAGAATGCAATACGGCGACCAGGCAGTCACCGGTCTCGAAAACGTCGTCAGTAACCGCCCACCAGACGCCGAATGAGAACGTCCCGTTCACGAGGTCGTAGCCCTGCTCTTCGACAGTTCCTGATCCATCGTCGGTCGGGACGATCACCGGGGCATCCAGGTCCGCGTCGAATCGCCCCCAGAAGGCGAATTCGAAGGTAGTCCCTTGGCGGACAAGACGTACGGTATCGATGACGACATCGATTGTGGCGGTAGGAGTTCCGGCGGTCGGGACGCCACCGGGAATGTCGATCTGCTCGAGTTGTGTCTGGTTGGCTTCGATGAGCTGTTCTTCGAGCGAGAGCAGCGGGTTGACGAGCAGTCGCTCCAGACTGCCTCCACAAACGTGCTCTAAGAAGCTGATCGCATTGCGCCCACCGCTATCCAAGGTGAGCCTGACATGCGAGGGTGACTGTCTGTCCGGGTCCTCAAGGCGGACGCGGCGAGTAATCAAGTAGGAATCTGCCATCGATGGGTCCATCAGCGCAACCTTCTGGATGAGCCGAGGCGCGTGCTCATCGAGTGCGGCGCGAGCCGCAGGATTGTCTATGTCCGCCTCGATAGCGGTCACAAGCCCCTTTGCGACGTTGCCAGATGTCGGAAACGCTTCGACCTTCTCAATTACTATGGCGCGCAGGGTATATGCCCGATCGAGGATCGTGACGACCAGAGGTACACTCGTCAGATCCAGGTCCTTCTTCCTCCTGTTGCAGGTACTACAAATCGGCGCCAGGTTGTACGGATCGTGCACGTCGTAGTCGCCCCGAGGACGACCGGAGAGCTGCGAGACGAGTTCAGCCAGCCGGGTGGTCGACGCGGTTCGGGGAAGAATGTGGTCGATCTGCAGCCCATTGAAGTCCACCGGCTCATCGCACCAGGAGCACTTCGATTTCCAGACCTCGTAGAGGGCGAGGCGCAAGACGGAGTTGTCGCCGCCTTCTCGATAGCGAACAGTCCGCACTGGTCCAATCTAGCGATCGACCACGCCGTCTCCCGAACGTGCATCGGTTCGGGCCTCCGCTGGCATTTCACGGCTCAGGTGATGTCTGGGCACGCGCCGACGACCCTGAACAAGCCGACAATTGCGCAGCATCCAATAGCTACTACCAGTCGACAGTCGCCGGTCACGTTCCCACGCGTTGTCGGCGTCGCCACGCCTGCGCTGTGCCTTCGACTCGAGTGCCTCGACGCGATCGGCTTGTCGTGCGGCGATTGGCGTCTACGTCGGGGTGGGCCGTGCCGTGTCATCGATGTCGATCGCGACGTCGAAGCCGGCCTCACGCAACGCTGTTGCGCTGCGGTCGACCTTGGCGTGGTCGGCGCGGTCGCGGGAGTGCTGGATGCAGATACCGATGTGGCGGTTGTAGCGCCAGCCGTTCGCGCGCAGTATCTCGTAGGCGCCGTCGCCCTGGCGGCTGCCGGTGATCAACGTGCCGCTCTCGCGGTCGTGGGTGATTCTCAGGGTGGTCATGAGAGCGTGCCCGCCTCGACCTCGTATGACAGGCCGTCCGGGCCGATCGCGTATCCGCCGGTCAGGCCGAGCGAGGCGATCGCTGCCTCGGCGGCGAGGATTGCGGCGTCGATGTCGGCGGCTTGTCCCTGGGCAAGGTTTCCGTGTCGGGGGTCGTTGGTTGCGATGACCCACCACGTGCCGGAGCTGTGGACCAGTGCTGATGCGGTGTCGAGCTCGGTTCGCTTCGTGTCGCCTGGGTGGGTGCTCCAGTATCGACGCCGATCCCACGCCGCGGATCGCGTACCGCCGATATCGACGAACCGGATCGACTGATGCTCGACTGCCATGGCGTGCAGGAACTTCGACGCCCACGCGTGAATCCCGGCCGGTGGCACCTTGCCCGAGACACTGAGCACAGTTTCGAGGCGATACTGGGCGTTGCCCTTGAGTCCTCCGGCGCCGACGTAGCCGATCTCGATGTTGCCGGTCGGGGTGAATGCTCTGATTTTCACGAGATGTCGCTCTCGTCGTTGAAGATGCCCGCCACCTGGAGTGCCTTGCGGCGGTCCAGGTCCGGGTCCGGTTTGACGTTCGCGGCCGGTGTGACGGTGACCGTGTAGCCGCGCCGCCTCGCGTCCGCGGCTGCCGTTCGAGCGTGCTGCGGACACAGCAGATGCGAGCAGAACCCGTCGGAGACCAGCTCGAAGGCGCGAGTAGTGCACCTGTGTGACCGGCACGTCGACTTCGTGAGGTTCATCGGAAAGACTGTGCGCGGATCGGGCGTGGTCGCGGCGCTCACGTCAACCCCGTGAAGAACGTGGTATCGAGCCGGTCGACGAGTTCGGAAACCAACGTGAACCGCTCGAATCCGGTTGTCATGGTGACGCGCAGGTACGCGTCACGCACGTCGGTGTCGCTGCCGACGAATCCGACGTTGTCCGGACTCTTGACGATGTGGCGCGCGATTCCTTCCCGAACGGCGCCGTCGTCGATGAACGCGACCTTCTCGGTGTGTTGTGCCGCGCGGAGCACGCGGCCGATCTTGAGCGCGTCGCTCAGCGACAGGTGGGGATGTGACATGTCCGAGCTCCTCTCGAATCGATCACCCGAGCAAACCCCGGAGTGTCGTCGCGGTTGGCTGTTACGTTGTCGCCGAGCAATATTCGTTCGATCAATGCCGCGCGGTTTCGGCTTGCCCGTGGGCGTCGGCGAGCGCAATGTGGGGTTGGTCCTCGGGTGTACTGGCTGAGAGCGCACAGTCCCACTGCGTCGGCAGTGGGCCACCGTCGGAGAGGTGCTCGTCGAGCTCCGACAGAATGGCGGCCTGCGCCTCGTACAGTGCCGCCAGTCGGTCGTAATGCTCGCCCGATGCGGCGGCGTCGCAGTCGTTGTCTGGGTCGGCCCCAGTACCGTGCGTTCTCGGTCTTCTCCTCGGCCAGCAAAGCCCGAAACCGCGTCACCGCGTCGGTCGGGTCGAAACCCGAATTGTTCGGAGATGTCGAAGGGATCACGCTGTAATCCCTTGAATGGCAACGGGTGTGGACAGGGTGGCGTCGAGTGCGTCGGCGATCGTCTTGGCGGCGTGCAGCACTCGTTCGGCGGCGTCGCGCACGATTCGTAGGTCGCCCTTCGCCCATTCGGCGACGTAGCCCGCGCTGTAGTCACCGGTGTCCAGGCCGAGTAGTCCGGCAACCACGTAGGCCACTGATTCCGCTTCGACCTCGATCAGGCCGCGATGGCGCCGCAGGTCCTCGGCATGGTCGCCACCCGCGGGCACGTGCAGAACGACGTGTGCAAACTCGTGGATCGCTGTCTTGGCTTGCTGGGCGGGTGACAAGCCCGCCCCGATCACCACGTGCTTGGTGCCGTCGATGGTGGTGTAGCCGTTTGTATGGCCGGTAAGGGGCTCGTGTCGGACAGTCCACCCGCGGACGGTCAACGCTGCCTGCACCGCCTCGGCGATGCCGTTCGGGTCGTCGCCGGTGAGACGCACGGCAGGATGCGGCGGCGCGACGAACCCCTCGATCGGGTCGGTCTGGTCGTGGGCGAACACAGACACGATCGGATACCAGGCCGCGAACACCGGCCTACCGTCCGGGTCGGTCTCGTCGGTCTTGCGTCTGCTGTATGCGTAGATGCGGATCGCCTTCTCGCCCTTGCGAACTTGGCGTCCGAGCTGCTGCCACCTGCGGAAACCCGCGACCTGGGTCGCGGTGGGATGTTGCGCCATGATGAGCAGCACGTTCGAGAAGCTGTAACTGTGAAACTTCGCGGCGAACGCCAGAAATTGCAGCCATCGCTCGCTGTCGAGCAACTCGGCGACCTTCGCTTCGAGATCGGCGCGCAACTGCGCCGCGCGCGCATCTCGGTCTTCGCGGGAAAGGGGCGTTCGTCTGTGTAGGGTCCTCATGACGGGACCGCGTCGGTCAGCGGGCCGACCATGTCGGTCGAGCCGACGTCGACGTGTACTCGGACCGCCGTGTGCACGGCAGGTACCGCGGTCGCGTCGGCCCGTGGGGCTTTGTAGGTCATATCTTCCTGCTTTCGTTTCCGCGTGCCGTGCCGTCGGAGGGAACTGGGGAGATGGGCAAAGGGCGGTGGACCGGGTATCGACTCGGCGAATTCGTTATGCGGTCCGACGTCGAAACGTGCGGTAGGGGAGTCGCGTCGGGGCTGCCGCGGTCATGACGCTCGCCGCGCGGCATTGTGCGGCGACCGTCGGCGTGGGGTCGATTCGGCTGAGATGCGATCGATCGCACGAGGATTCAGGAGTTGCGACGCTGAGGTGTCGTCGTGGTCAACTCCGGTGGGGCGGATAGATTTCGGTACCGCATGTGCATCGCGAGTGCGGCGTGCGACCGAGATCACGGGTGCCGGTGCAGGGCTGCCGCCGCGCTGATTTGGATGTGTCGGTGGTGTCGCAATCGATCGGGCTTGTCAGGCGACGGCGTCAGTATCGTGAATGTGCGCGATCGCGGGTAAAGCGCGCGGTTGTCGGTGCCTTGCGACAGCATGGCGAATGTGACAGTGATTCCGATCCGAGAGGCGACTCCAGACGCTGCGGTACCGGCGGGTCGGATCGGCTACGACATCACCGCCGAGTCGCTGCTGCTGCACACCATCCAGACAGCCGACGCGGTGGACTGCCTCCGCACGAGCGGCACGTTGGTGCCGGATCCGCAGTTGGCGTGCCCGGATTTCGGCGAGGCCTACGACTGGATGCGACGCCAGATGGCGGCGCGCCTGCCCACCAGTGGTGACGGCGCGCTGTGGCTGTGGGCCCGTACTCGCCGCCGGGAGTTGGTCGACGCGTGCCGCCGATCCCGCGGCAGCGTTCTGCTTACCTGCCGCGTGCCGCGCACACGAGCGCTGTTGTCCCACTTCGACGATTGGCACCTGGTGCTCAACCGGGTCCTGTACGTGCCCCCCTTGCCGGGTGAGTCCGCCGCCGATCACTGGAAGCGATGGGAACCGGTGTGGGACGGGTTCGATGCCCTCCGTGACGCGGCCGGCGTAGGCGACCGCCCGCTGCGGGAGTGGCCGGACGAGCTGCGATGCCGCATCGAACGGTCGTGGGAGGCGATCCTGGATCCGGCGAACTACGGGCGCTACGAGTATTGGCAGGCGACGGTGCATGCGCTGCACAGCCACGATGTGGTGGATGCGGTTCGGAGCGGGCCGTGACCGCGCTCCGATCAGTCCCGCTCGTCCGAGCCGGACTGGATCGGGTGACCGTCCTCGCTGCCGCGTTCGTGCCAGGCGCCGGTTCGTTGTCGAACCGACCACTCGGACTCGTCGCTGAGTAGCGGGCGTTGCTGGTGGCGGGGCGCGATCTTGCTGTCGGGACCGTTCCGGTGTTCCCCTTCGCGATGCACACCGTTGTCCGCCTGGCCAGTGACCGACTGGTCGCCACCCACTCCGGCCGTGTTGTGAGGGATGGGACACAGTACGCGGCGGAGCGCCCTGCCTGTGGTCATCGGGTACGCGCCGTCGACAGCCGGTGGAGTCGGTGTTGAGCGCGAAGGCGGCGCGTTGCTGTATCCCCGGTTCCCGGGCGTTGATCACGACCGACGGAGAGAGCAGATCGCTCGGCTACCAGCACTCGTGTGTGCCGTTCAGGACTTCGCCCGCGGACAGCAGCATGCTGCAACTCGGGCAGATCGTTCCGACGGTGGCCGAGGGGCAACTACAGCGGCCGCAGTGGGGGCAGTGGGGTTCGGAGCATTTTGTGCAGCGCGAGCCCGCGGTGGTGGTGCCGAAGGTTTCGCCGCAGGCCGGGTTGGCGCACTCGAAGGTTGGGAAAACGATTGTGCCCGTGCCGAATCGGTTGGTCGGAGTGAGCGCGATGAACACATATCGTCGGTCGTGATCGAGAACCGCTTCCGCGTTCATGTCGTCGAGGAGTTGGCCCGACCGGTATTCGACGCCTTCGGTGAACAGTCGGCGCACCGGCCCCTTCTCGGCTTCCCGTGCCAGTTCGGCGAAGCCGTGTTGTACGACCCCTTTTGCTGGCGGCAGATCGCTGTAGGTCGTCTGCGAGGTCTGTACTGTCCCGTCGAGGTCGGCGACGGCGAGGATCCATTTCGCTGGCGTGGGCATCTTGCCGAGTACGCGCTGCAGGACCGCGGAGCGCGACGCCCCGTGTCTGTGGAACAGACCCGCCATGACATCGGCGGGGTGGCATCGCCACCACGCGTCCAGGTTGTCGGCGTCGTTCCATGGCATCAGCACTTCCGCCGCGACGCTGTCGCACACCGCTTCCTCGACAGTGCGCCGCGCGAAGGCCGGCAGGTCGAGCAGGATGAAGATCCAGTCGGGATGGCGGATCTGAAGGTGGTGTCCGAGTTCGTGCAGCAGGGTGAAGTTGTCGCGCCGCCATATCGACGGATGCAAGTAGATGGTCGGCGGTTCGGGGCGATAGTAGCCGCCGCCACCGCACCCGTCGTCGGGCATTGCGTCCTCGACGATCACCGTCAGCTCGGGGCTCGTCGCGAGCGTCGCGAACGTGTTGTCCCGGAGTGCGTCGAAGTCGAAGCTCGTGCAATCCGCGATCAGGCGGCGGGCGATCTCGCTGTAGCTGCTGTCGGCGACCAGCGACTCCCACGTGGCGACGGTCACCGCCCGACCCGCCGGATCGCGTCGTGAATCTTCCGGTCGGTCAAGTCGTCGCTGTCGTCGCGAGCAGCCAGCGCAAAGTCCGACCGCACGGCCTCGCGCAGTGTCGCCTCGTCGGTGTCGACCTCGGACAACCGTTGGCGGATCTCGCGCTTGAACCTCGGCAAAGCCAAACGCTCGACGATGTGGCCCAACGGGTCACCGGACACCAGGTTCTCAGGATCGGTCCGCAGGTGGTCGGCGAGGACGCCCACCTGCGTCGCAGTCACCGCCGATTTGCCCGTCCACACGTCTGCGAAGCCGGCGATCGGCAAACCGAGCAGCTCGGAGGTGACGCGTGAACCTGCACCTGCCGCCTTCACCTTCTCGGAGTCCAGGTACAGAGCGTCGGCGAAACGACCGTCGTGGAAGCACAGGTCGGCCCAGTGGTCGATCATGTCGCGGTCTTCGCTGCTGTTCGGCGCACCTGCGGCACGCGGAAGTCCGGGGTCGCTGCCGGCGTCCAGCGCCTGCGCTACCTGTCGTATTCGATCGGGCGCGAGCAACTGTCCCTGGCTCCGGTCGAGGAGGTGGTGGCCGAGGCCGGTCTCGCGTGTCGGCCAGATCGTCAGCGGTACACCGAGCGGCGTCGTGTCGACCTGCAATCCGGGCGCGAAGCTCGGCTCGCCGGGCAGTGAGACGGGCCACGCGAGCACGAAGCCGTCCAGTGCAGCGGCGATCATTGCATGCCCGACGACGGCGCGGTCCCAGGTCAATACCCATAGGTCGCCTTGGCGAACGTCGCTGTCGGGTAGCCCTGTGTCCCACAAATCATGCGCTGAACGGGGAAGTCCAGCCGGTCGGTCCACTGGCCGCCTCACCTCCTCTCCGGCTCCGGGCAAGAGGAGTGACGGTACAGGTCGCGGTCATTTGTGTCGATTCCTGTACAGCGTCATCACGGACTTGGACTCGTCGTCGGGGAGCACCCCGAGGTATTCGCACATCCCCTTGGTTCCCGTGTGTCGCTTGTGAACGGAGTGTAGGTACCTCAGTGACCACGCTCCCTCCTTGTTCAACCGAGTTGCGTGCACTTCGGGCATCGCCCGACTCGGCACATCTGCCGGTTTGATATCGGAGGTCACTCGTGGCAGCCCCACCCATGTCGTCTCGGCAGGTTTCTCGGCCACGCACGCCATAGGACGTGCAACTCTGCCCACCCATGCCGGACGTTCTGTGGCATCACTATTCACCCAGTACGCCTCGCCGATCCTGGCGTTCCTCCCCTGCACACGACCAATCCTAGATTCGCACCGCGGCACAATATGTCTGCTGCTCGATCGACAGCAACAGATCGGGAGCAGTCGGCTGGATCGTCCGGCCGAATCCGGGATGTGGGCGACCTACGAGTTGCATTCCGAATGTACGACGGCGCGTTCACTCGGGGCTGTCACTCTTTGGCGATGATGTCGGGGGCACGGTCCAAGGCGCGCCGGCCGAGGCGTCCGAGAACGGCGGATGCCTGCGTCGGCCTATTCGATGCCGGTGCTGGTTCTAGTGGCCGGCGCTGACCCTGGCGGCGGTTCGGCGGAGGTCGTGAGTAGTTCGCGGATGCGGTCGGGTGGGACGCCGTGGTCGAGTGCGACGGTGACCAGGTCGTGCAACCGGCCGGGCCAGTAGCCGGTGGCGGTGGCGGCGTCGAACGCGGACCGGGCGGCCGGGGCGTCGCCGCCGGCGTAGGCGAAGGTGCCGGCGATGGTAAGCAGTTCGGCGCGCGCCTCAGCGCGGGTGCGGGCGGAGATCCGGGTGAACAACGCTGCTGCTGCGAGGCTGGCGTCGACGCTGTCCGCGCCGATACTGAGCATCAAGTCGCGCACTCCGACCGAGTGGGTCGCCAGCCCGGCGGCGGCGGCGATCAGCTCGTCGGCGGGTTCGGCGCGGCCGGCCGCGGCGGTCTGCAAGGCGGTCAGCGCGTCGCCGATGAACCGATGGTCGGGCACCGATGCCGGATCGACCGGGTCCGGTGCCGGTTTGTAGCGGGCGTCGATCTCGTCGCGGCTCGCCGCGATCACCCGGCCTTGAGCGATATGGGCGGCGGTGACCGCAGAGTCCCGCGGGTCGTCGACGACGCCGGTCTCACCGCTGATCATGTCCGTCCAGGTACCGCCGGCGACGATAGTGCGCACGGCGAGGACTTGGATGTCATCGATTCCGGCGAAGGCGATATCGACTACGAACCGGGCCGCGTGGCCGAGGGCCGCGTCGTGGCAGCGGTCGGCGACCGCGATGACGATCGCTCCGGTGATGCCGGGCTGGCGGGCCTGGGTGGCGATGAGGTCGTGCGGATCGATCACGTCCGTCACGTCGAGCCGGACGCACCGGTCGACCTGCGCGCCGGCCAGCAGCAGCACGACGATCGACTCGTGCGGCACAAACCCAAGTAACGAGGGCAAGGCCCCCAGCAAACTACCTCGATGGGCGATTTTGTATGCGTGCATGACGCTTGGGTCCTTTCGATGAACAGGTGGAGGGGAGGGTGAAGCCGGTAGCAGCGCGGCGCGTCCGGTGGTCGCAGAACGCGGGGCAACAGCGCCGCGGCGGCAGTCGGCCCGCGCACGATGTCGAGGGGCGAGGCCAGCGTTCGCGCGGAAAGCGTCGTGCCGAGATTGCCGTCGTCGGCGAATCACGCTTCGATGGCCGCGAGCACGCGCTGCGGCAGGTCGACGTCGTCGATCAGGGTGTAGATGCGCGTCGGCGAGATCGATGATCGGCCGTCATAGGTCTGTCGTGCTGTGGGCCGTGGTCCGGTCGGTGCTGCGTCCCGGTATCGGCTCGTTGCCTACCAGCGTCCCCGCCGGCCCTACCGTGCGGGTTCGCGGAAGTGTGACCGGGGTGGACATAGCCACATCTGCGATAGCGTCGTCTGTATGGAGCGATGGGCGTTCAATACCGGCGGATCGCGGAATCCTGGGGCGTCGCCGATCGGCGGTAGGGCGATCGTGACGCCCACCCGAACCGTCCGCGACGTGCACCGTAGGTGCGGCAACCGCATCGGGGAAGCACCATATCGCCCCATTTCAGTTCCACGCTTATCCCACGGAAATTCCGCCATCGAAGCCCATATCGCGCCATGCTCATTGAAGTCGCCAGTCGCATATTCTGAGGTCAGAGCGATATTTGCCGTATGGCGATCGATGGGATAAGTGATCTGGACCTGATATCCCAGAGGTCGCAGGTTCGAATCCTGTCCCCGCTACCAACCGAATGGCCCCCGGAGATATCCGGGGGCCATTCTTGTTGCTCGCTCGCCTTCGTGCCGCGGCCGGGGCGGCGTTACCTAGGATGACCCCATGGGGGAACCGGCTGACGACGCAGCACTGCGCGTGCTCACCCGCGTGTTCGGCTACGACAGCTTCCGTGGGCAGCAGCGCGCGATCGTCGATCAGGTGATTGCCGGCGGCGACGCCCTGGTGCTCATGCCGACCGGCGGTGGGAAGTCGCTGTGCTACCAGATTCCGGCGCTGGTGCGGCCCGGCGTCGGAGTGGTCGTCTCGCCGCTGATCGCGCTGATGCAGGACCAGGTCGACACGCTGAACGCACTCGGCGTGCGCGCCGGGTTCCTCAACTCGACGCAGTCGCTCGACGAGCGCCGCCGGGTCGAGGCACAGTATCTGGCCGGTGAGCTGGATCTGCTGTATCTGGCACCCGAACGGCTGCAGCTCGAGTCGACGGCGCAATTTCTCGACCGCGGCACGATTGCGCTGTTTGCGATCGACGAGGCGCATTGCGTCTCGCAGTGGGGGCACGACTTTCGCGCGGACTATCTGAAACTTTCCATGCTGCACGAGCGGTGGCCACGCGTGCCGCGAATTGCGTTGACCGCCACCGCAACCGAGGCGACCCGGAACGAAATTGCGGAGCGGCTACAGCTCGGCAATGCGAAACAATTCGTGTCCAGCTTCGACCGGCCCAATATCCAGTACCGCGTCGAGCCGAAGAACTCGCCCGATCGGCAGTTGCTTGCGTTCCTGCGCGCCGAGCATCCCGGCGACGCGGGCATCGTCTACTGCCTGTCGCGCAACTCGGTGGAGAAAACGGCGGCCTTTCTGGTGGCGAACGGCATCGAGGCGTTGCCCTACCACGCCGGACTCGACGCGCGCACCCGCGCGGCGAACCAGGCCAGATTCCTGCGCGAGGACGGCATCGTCATGGTGGCGACCATCGCGTTCGGGATGGGCATCGACAAGCCGGACGTCCGGTTCGTTGCGCACCTCGATCTGCCCAAGTCCGTCGAGGGCTACTACCAGGAGACCGGACGGGCCGGGCGCGACGGTCTGGCGTCCACCGCGTGGATGGTCTACGGGCTGCAAGACGTTGTGCAGCAACGGAAATTGATCGCGACCTCCGACGGCGACGCCGCGCATCGGCGCAAACTTGGCCGACACCTCGACGCCATGCTCGCCCTGTGCGAAACCGTGCAATGCCGGCGCACGCAGCTGCTCGGCTACTTCGGTGAGCGCGGGCCCGCCTGCGGAAACTGCGATACCTGCCTGGTGGCGCCGCAATCGTGGGACGGCACCGTGCCCGCCCAGATGGTGCTGTCGACGGTGTACCGGCTCGAACACGAACGACGGCAAAGTTTCGGGGCCGGCCACATCGTCGACATCGTGCTCGGCAAGGCGAATGCGAAAGTGCAGCAGTACCGGCACGACGAGCTGTCGGTGTTCGGCGTCAACGCGAAACTGGGCGACGCCGGCCTCGGTGACGGCGAGTGGCGCGGCGTGATCCGGCAACTGCTCGCGCAGGGGCTGCTGGCGGTCGACCACAACTACGGTGCGCTGAAGTTGAGCGAAGCCAGCAGCGAGGTACTGCGCGGGCAGCGTCAGGTGATGCTGCGCCGCGAGCCCGAGCGGACGCCGGTGCGGGCGGCGAAGAAGGCCAAGACCGTCGACCTGCCGCCCGGTGCGGCCGGGTTGTTCGAACGGCTGCGCGCCTGGCGCGCCGCTACCGCCAAGGAGCAGGGCGTGCCCGCCTACGTCGTCTTCCACGACGCGACACTGCGCGACATCGCCGCGCGCACCCCGGCCACGCTGGCCGAGCTCGCGACGATCGGCGGCATCGGCGAGAACAAGCTCGCCAAACACGGCGAAGCTGTGCTCGCGGTGGTCGCCGCGGAGTCCACCGAGGCGGTTTGACCAGCGGATTTGGCGATGGCGTCGAAGCGCCTGTAACGTTGCGTTCACCAACGCGGGGTGGAGCAGCTCGGTAGCTCGCTGGGCTCATAACCCAGAGGTCGCAGGTTCGAATCCTGTCCCCGCTACCAACGCCCCAGGTCAAAGGATCGAAGATCCTCGACCTGGGGCTTTTTCATGCCCCGGAAGGTACGGAAACGTCCCGCAATCTCCGGCTCCGCGATGGGGGAGCCCGGTTGACCAAGCTGGGTATGTGCGCTACGCCACAGTGGTTTGACCCTGCCCCTAGGGCAAGGTTCGACGATCTCCTCATGAACGACAACGCGCTGAGCGCCTTCGAAGCCCGAATCCGCGAGCAGATCGCCGCCTACTGCGAGGCCAATGCCATCCCCGGTTTCGTCGCCGGCATCGACCGGGGCGGCGCGCAAATCATCGTCGCCCACGGCACCGCGAATGTCGCGACCGCCGCCCCGATGCTCACCGACACCGGCTTTCTGTTCGGGTCGGTCACCAAGGTCATGACCACCACGCTGCTCATGCAGCAGGTCGACCGTGGCAATCTGGACCTCGATACCCCGGTGATCGAGTACCTGCCCGAGTTCCGGCTGCGGAACGCGGAGAAAATTCTTGTCCGCCACCTGATCTCGCACACCAATGGAATCGACGCCGACCTGTACTTCCCTGATGCCGAGGGGCGCGATGCCCTGAAGATCTACGTCGGGGGCCTGGCGGCCGACTACGACACCGTCTTCGAGCCGGGTGAGCAGCTGAGCTATTCCAATGGCGGCATGATCGTCGCCGGGCGGCTGCTGGAAGTCGTTACGGGACTGAGCTTTTCGGAACTGATCGCCCGCGACATCTACGGCCCTGCCGGCATGGTGAACTCCAGCACCTCCGCCGAACAGGCTATCCTGCGCAGCACCGCCGTCGGTCACTTCGTCGACATGGAGACCGGCACGGCGCAGCCGACGAAAATGTTCACGCTGCCCGATACCTGGGGTCCGGCGGGCGGCACCCCGATCGGCACCATCGCCGATCTGCTCGCGTTCGGACGCACCCACCTCGACGGCGGCGTATCACCGACCGGCACAAGGGTTCTCTCCGAGGAGTCGGTCGCGCTGATGCAGCAGGTCGCCTTCGATATGGACAGCCCCAACACGCCGCCGATCGGCTTGGGCTGGGTGCTCTACCCCTTCGGCGCCACCACGGTGCTGGCCATGTCGGGCGCGTCCCCGGGCGGTGTGTCGCTGCTGTGCGTGATCCCGGAATACGATCTGGTCTTCGCTGCCTTCGGCAACCAGCCGGGCGCCATCGTGCTGCAGGACCAGCTTCTGCGATCGACCCTGACCGAACTCCTCGGCGTCGAAATCCCCACGCTCATCACCGAAGTCGACGAGCAGATCGACCTCGCCCCGTACGTCGGCACCTACCGCTCCAACCAGCTGCGCATCGACGTCGGCATTGTCGACGGCCAGCTCGAGGAACGCATGACCTACGAACCGGCCGACCCCACCCAGGAGCGAATCTTCACCGACTTCGCCGGCGGGCAGACCTCGGCCCCGCCGCAGGGCTACCGCCCGATCCGGCCCGGCCTGTTCGCACCCGTCGACTACCCACGGGAAACGTTCGACGGTTACCTGCGCCTGCTGCTGGTGTCGTACCACGACTTCCGCGACGGCAAAGCACGGTTTCACAATGCCGGCGGCCGCATGACGCGACGGGTCTGAGTGGAGGTGCGAGTATGGCGGCCATGATCACGATCGGCAGGCTGGCGACGTTCGCCGGAGTGACCGTCAAAGCCATCCGCCACTATCACGAGCGCGGTCTGCTCGCCGAGCCCGACCGCGACTCCTCCGGGTATCGCCGCTACACCGCCCGGGACGCTATCGACCTGGTGAAGATCAAAACACTCGCCGATGCGGGCGTGCCGCTGGCCCGCATCGGCGAACTCCTCGACGCCGACTCCGGTGCCCTGACCGCAGCCGTCGCCGACATCGACCGGGTCCTCGAGGATCGCATCGAGATGCTGCGGCACACCCGCGAGCGGCTGGCCCAATTACGTGGCGGTGACCGTCTTTTCGTCTCCCCGGAGATCGCCGACTTCCTCGATGAGCTACGCAAACTCGGTGCCAGCGAACGCCAGATCCTGCTGGAACGCGACGGCTGGATCCTGCTGCAGACCGCTTCACCCGAGGACGCGGCCCTCTGGCTCGAGGAGAAGCGAGAACTGCTCTCCCATGCCGACTTCCGCGCCATCTACCTGGAACACGACGCCGCCTTCGGCTGGTCGCCCGACGATCCCCGGATCCCCGGCCTCGCCGACCGCACCGGCGCCTGGTTCGCCGGCCACCACAGCCGCGTCGAATCCCGGCCCGTCCACAACCCCGCCATCGTTCGCCTCGCCCAGCAAACCCAGCCCGGCGCCACCTCCCCGGCCTGGAACCGCCTCACCGAACTGATGTACGCCGGGTAGCGCAGTCCGAGAGGTCCGAGCGCGGTGTCAGCGTCGCGGCGCGATGAGCTGGATGCGTTGCGGCGTTCGACGATTATCTGGTCGAGGAGGTCGCCCGCCATTCCGACCGGTGCGGTCGCGGTGGCACGGACACCGAGCTGACCGGGGCGAACGGTGCACGCGACCGCCGCGAGATCCGCGTCGCACTACGCCATGCCGTCACCACCGATCAGCTCATCCGGACGAGCAGGCCGCCCATGCTTGCACCGAACAGCACCAGCGGGCGGTCTCGGATTCCGCATCGGCGACCCGACGATCGCGACGTTGGTTACCGCCGCTCGAGGCCGGACCCTCCGGGTTGTCGATGCTACGTCAGGTGTTGGCATGGGCGCTGGCGCAGCGCCCAGTTCCTGATCAGGTCGACCGCTTGGTCGCGAGTGGGCCGGTCGTTGAGCAGCACTCCGATGTCTGTCTGCGGATCGCATGCGTAGGCGCGCCAACTGCTGGTGATCTCGACGTAGCGAATCCATCCGAGCGTCTCGCCGCCGCGCACGCACACCACATTCATGCCGCCATACGGGCGCTGCTGCAACCGGATACTCATGCTCTCACCCACCAATATCCGCGCTCGGCGTGTTTCGCTCCCGCTGACATCACGCAAACTCGCTGCACCTCGGTTCTGGAGAGGAGGGCGCACCGTACGTCTGTGCACCGGCGTACCGCTGAACCTACGCCAATTTGATTACTTCGTAAACAAATTGTGGCCTAATCAGCGGAGACGTATGTGTGCGACGATCGATATCGACGTCGGGAACCGGCGTCGACATCGATCGAGGAGACGCGTGGTCGACGAGCCGGATCGCGGCGGCCGAGACGGGATCGACGTCGTCGCGGCGAAGTCTGCCTCGCGCGACGGGGCGCGCGGTCGGCCGCCACGTCTGAGCCGGGAAGCCATCCTCGATTCCGCGATCGAACTGATCGATCGGGATGGACTCCAACAGTTGACGATGCGGCGGTTGGGTGGCTACTGCGGCGTCGAGGCGATGGCGCTGTACCGGCATGTTTCCGGGCGCGAGGATCTGATCGGTGGAATTGTCGACCGGCTGGTCGAGGGTCTGTACGAGGACCAGCAGGCGAGCTTCGCGGAATGTGCGACCTGGCAGGACTATCTGCAGCGTCTCGCGCACGGAGTCCGTGCGATCGCTGTCGCGCACCCGCAGGTGTTCCCGGTGATCGCGACCCGGCCGCCGGAGGCGCCGTGGGTACGGCCACCGTTGCGGAGTCTGCGCTGGATGGAGACGTTTCTGGCCAGCCTCCGGCAGCTCGGTTTCGACCAGCAGGCGGCAGCCGCGGCCTATCGCTCGTTCACGACGTTCTTGTTGGGTCATTTGCTCATCGAGGTGGCGGCGCGCGGGGCCGACCTCGCGGTCGTCGCGCCCGCTGCCGAACCGGATGGCTCGGCTGTCGACGACTTGGCCGACTACCCGAACATTCGAGAACTGCGACCCATGCTGTCTCAAGACCACGCGCTGACCGAGTTCGAGGAAGCGCTCGAAGACCTGCTCGACCGAATCGAGTCGTATCCGCCGGCGTGATCTTGTGTCGTGCATCGAACCCCTCGCGACATGGGTGCATGGCCTGGTCAGACGTAATTGCCGGAATCCGAGCCCGGGGCGCACGTTCCTGATTCGTGTGGGGCCACCCGATTGTGGCCCCACACTGGCTGAACCTACTTCTGCTGTGCCTGCTCGCGGGCCTCGTGCACAGCCGCCTCGCCGCGCGCCTTCTCGGCCTCGGCTTCCTTCTCTGCGACCTCGCGTTGGGCCTGCGCCTTGTCCTGCTGCGCCTGGCCTTCACGCTGCAGCGATTCGTTGCCGATCACGGTGCCGGCAGCTTCCTTGATGTTGCCCTTCGCGCCCTCGACGATGCCCTTGATGCCTTCTTCGAGACCGCTGTTCTTGTTCTCGCTCATGACTGATCGCCTTCCACGCGGGATTCGATCGCACACGCCCACCGATCTCGGGCTTGGCTTGACCGGAGCAGCGTCATGCCGCTCGATGGGAAAGCTAGCCGCTGATGTTTACTTTGTAAACAGTCGGACGCGCTTGGGTTCTGGGATCGGGTTGGCCTGGTGATCGATGCGCAGAAGTCTCGTCCGTCGATCGGTGAGTCCAGCGCACATCGGACCGGGAAGCAGGTGTCATCCGGTTCTTCGATGTGAGATGAACTCGCGTCGTTGCAGCGTTTTTGCATCGATAAGTCGGGTAGCTCTGTCGTGTGAGCAACACGATGCCGTCGGCTTCCCGCATGCCGGTAGCGCCCGGGCGGCGGATCGTGATCACCGGTGCCAGCGGGAACGTCGGCACGGCGCTGGTGACGCGTTTGCGCACGCAGTTTCCGGACGATCGGTTGGTCGGCGTCGCCCGTCGCATCCCGGGTACGGGCGACGTCTACCGGGACCTGGAGTGGCATTCGATCGATCTCGCCGGTGCGGACGCCGAGGCTCGCTTGCGGCCGGTGTTCGACAAAGCCGACGCCGTCGTCCATCTCGCGTGGGGGTTTCAGCCGACCCGAAATGTGGAGTACTTGGAGCGGGTTGCGGTGCACGGCTCGCGTGCGGTGCTGGACGCCGCGAGCGCGGCCGGGGTAGGGCAGCTGGTCCACATGTCCTCGGTCGGCACGTACGCCGCGGGCATGTACGGGCGGCGGGTCGACGAGAGCTGGCCGACGACCGGCATCCGAACGTCTCCGTACAGCCGCCACAAGGCGGCGGTGGAAGCGATGCTCGACAGCTACGAGGCCGACCACGACGGTCGGGGGGTCCCGATCGCCAGGATGCGTCCGGGCTTCGTGGTGCAGGGCGCGGCGGCGAGTGAACTGCTTCGCTACGGCCTGCCCGCCTGGGTGCCGGCAGGACTGATCCGCCTGCTTCCGGTGTTGCCGCTGGACCGTTCGTTCGTCATACCGCTGGTGCATGCCGACGACGTCGCGGCGGCGGTCGAGAAGGTGTTGCAGACGGGAGCGACGGGCGCATTCAACCTGGCTGCCGAATCGGCGGTGGGCCGGGGTGCGGTGGCCGCGGCGCTCGGGGCGCGCGCGGTGCACATCCCCGCGCGCGTGCTCGCCGCGATCGTGGATTGGAGCTGGCGGGCGCGACTGCAACCGGTCGACCGGGGCTGGCTCGACCTCGCCTTCGCGGTGCCGTTGCTGGACTGCGGGCGTGCGGTCCGCGAGCTGGGCTGGGCCCCGACCCGGTCCGCGACCGACCTACTGCGGGAAATCGTCGCCGCTGCCGCCGAACGCCGGCACGGCGACAGCGAGCCGCTGCGCAAACGGTCGATGCCCGACCTGCTGCGGCGCGACCTCGCGCAGCGCCCGATCACCACACGTCGACTGCCCTGACAACGGGGGCGGGAAGGAACAGCATGGAAGCGGACGGCCACGACCAGGTGCCGGGTCAGCTCGACGAGCTCGACGACGAGACGGTCGAAGCGCTCGGGAAGTTGAGCGAGGCCCTGGAAACCGTCGAGCGCGCACGGGGCAGCCTCTACGACTTTCATCAACTGACCGGCGGTGCGGACCTGACGTTGTCGGAAGCCGTCGCGGGCCTGCGCGCCGCCGGCCACGTCGATCTGGCTGCGCGGATCGAGCGAGAACTTGTGGGACGCAACGTATTACCGGGACGGTGGACGTTTCAGGTGGTCGAAGAGTACGACGACGGCTACTACGCGTGCTTTCGGGAACTCGAACGGCAGGCACGCACCGAACTCGCCGGCGGCGTCCGGCACGTCTACGAAGCCCGGATGAAGCAACGCCGGCGCACCACGGGGCACCCGGCGCACACCGCCGCCCCCGAGTGAGCCGCTCGTTTCGCCCGGCCGGGCTCGGGTAAGGCCGCAAGAAGAAGGGAGTTGCCCGATGGGTTTCGTCGATTCCGTCAGCAGTGGGGTCGGTGCGCTGGTGCGCACCGTCGTCGATCACACGCCACGCGCCACCACCGTGCAGTCGATCACGATCGGACGTCCGCGTACGGAGGTGCTGCAGTTCTGGGCCGATCCCGGCCGGCTGTCGCAGGTCCTGGGGGACCGCGCCGACGTGGAGCACACCGAAGCCGACGACTACCGGTGGACGGTCGACGTCGGCGCCGCCGGGTCGCTGGAATGGCGGACCACCCTGGAGCGCGAGGACGGCACGATGCGGTTCGTCGGCGTCGACGGCGGCGGGGCGCACGCGGAGTTGCTGTTGCGCTTCGCCGACGCCCCACAGGATCTGGGCACCGAGGTGACAGCGCGCATCGTCGCTCCGATACCGCGTGCGCTCGCCGGAGCGCTGGCCTACGCCGCGCTGTACCGCTCGCGCGCGCTGCTGCTCACCGGCGAACTTCCCACCCTGGACCACAATCCGAGCGGGCGTGCGCCCGCGCCCCGAGCGTGAGGACACCATGCGTGCACTGTGCTGGAACGGCGTCAACGATCTGTCGGTCGAAACGGTGAACGACCCCGAGATCCAGAACCCTCACGATGTCGTCGTGCAGGTCGGACTCACCACGACATGCGGCTCCGACCTGCACTTTCTCGACGGTTACCTGCCCGGGATGCGGGCCGGTGACGTGATCGGGCACGAGTTCATGGGCGAGATCGTCGAGGTCGGCAAACAGGTCGACAAGGTCGGCGTCGGCGACCGTGTGGTGGTGCCGTCGTTCATCGGCTGCGGTCACTGCTGGTACTGCGACGCCGGGATGTTCTCGCTGTGTGACACCACGAATCCGAACGCCATGCTGCAGCAGCCGATGCTCGGCCAGCCGACCGCGGGCGTGTACGGATACACCCATCCGTTCGGCGGCTACCAGGGCTCGCACGCGCAGTACATTCGGGTGCCCTTCGGCGACGTCAACTGCTTCCCGATCCCGGACGGCATCTCCGACGAGCAGGCCGTATTCCTGTCCGACGCGGCCCCAACCGGTTTCATGGGCGCCGACTTCTGTGAGATCAGCCCCGGCGACACCGTCGCGGTGTGGGGCGCCGGTGCCGTCGGATTGATGGCCGCCGCAGGCGCCCGGCTGCTCGGCGCCGGGCGGGTGATCGTGATCGACCGGCTGCCCGAGCGGCTCGCCCTCGCACGCGAGGCGTTCGGCGCGGAAACCCTCGACTATTCGGCGGTCGAGCGAGTGCCGGACGCGCTGCGCGACCGCACCGGTGGGCGCGGCCCGGACGCCTGCATCGACGCCGTCGGAATGGAGGGTCACGGCACGGGTCTGCAGCAGGTGTACGACCGGGTGAAGCAGACCTTGCGGCTCGCGACGGACCGGGCGACGTCGTTGCGGGAGGCGCTGGTTGCCTGCCGCAAGGGTGGGGTGGTCTCGGTGCTCGGGATCTACGGCGTCACCGACAAGTTCCCGATGGGCGTGGCGACGAACAAGAGCCTGACCATCCGCACCGCCCAGCAACACGGGCAACGTTATCTGCCAAGGCTTTTCGATTACGTGGTGCAGGGCGATCTGGACCCGAGCGCGGTGCTCACCCACGACCTGCCGCTCGACGACGCGGTGCGCGGCTACGAACTGTTCAAGAACAAGCACGACGGCTGCGTGCGCGCGGTGTTCCGGCCCAATACGAAGGTGGCCTAGCCATGTCGGTCGTGCACGAAAGCAGCGCGTCGTGCGCCGACGTGTGGTCGGTGTTGTCGGACGGGTGGTTCTTCGCCTCCTGGGTGGTCGGCGCCTCCCGGATCCGGGCGGTCGAGCCGGACTGGCCGGCCGTCGGCAGCCGGATTCATCATTCGGTGGGGGTGTGGCCGGCGCTGATCGACGACACCACCGAGGTCCTCGAGTCGGTTCCCGAGCGAGAACTGAAACTGTTGGCGCGGGTGTTCCCGGTCGGCCAGGCCGCGATCACGCTGCGGCTGCACCCGGCGGGCAGCGGCTGCCGCATCGAGATCATCGAGCTGGCGGCCTCCGCGCCGCTGAACCTCGCTCCGGAATGGTTGCAGGAGATCGTCATTCGCCCGCGCAACGTCGAGGCGTTGCGGCGGCTGGCCCTGATCGCGGAGCATTCTTCGAGACCGCGGTGATCAGCTGCTCGGCTCCCGTCGCGGCAGCACCGCGAGTGCGAGCAGCGACGCGCCGACCAGCATGATCGCACCGAGTCCGAGTCCGAAGGCGTAACCGTCGGTGAGCGTGTCGGGTGTGACGACGTCGCCGGTGCGCCCGGCGGCGGCGGTGCCCAGCACCGCCAGACCGAGTGCGGCGCCGAGCTGGCGTGAGCTGTTGAGCAGGCCGGACGCGGTGCCGGTCTCCGCGGGAGCGACGCCGGCGGTGGCGGTGGCGACCACCGGGCCGAGGGCGAGCCCGAAGCCGACGCTGATCAAGATCGACGGGCCGAGGACCTGAGTCAGGTAGCTGCCGTCGGCGGTGATCAGCGCGCACCACGCGAAGCCGGCCGCGGTGACCAGGCCGCCCCCGACGATCAGCGCGCGCGCCGGGAGTCGGGTGGCGAGCTTGACGGCCAGCACCGAGCCGAAGACGACGCCGATCGCGAACGGCAGGAACTGCACGCCGGTGCGTGCGGCGCCGGTGCCAAGCACGCCCTGCAGATACAGCGACATGAAGTAGAACGACGAGGCCATCGCCGCGCCGAACACGAGGTTGAACAGGTTCGCACCGGCCACGGACCGGTTGGCCAGCAACCCGAGCCGCACCAGCGGGTCCCGCGTGGTGGTGTGCTCGACGACCACGAAGGCGGCCAGCAACGCGGCCGCCGTGGTGAGCGTGGTGATGGTGGCCAGCGAGGTCCAGCCGTCGTGATCGGTGCGGACGATGCCGTACACGAGCAGGGTCATGCCGGCGGTGGCCAGCACGGCACCGAGCACGTCCGGGCGCCGGTCGCGGGCGGCGGGGGCAGTGGCGGGCACGCCGAACCAGACCAGCAGCAGCGCCACCAGCGCCATCGGAACGCTGACGAACATCACCCAGCGCCAGCCCGCGTACTCGGTGAGCACGCCACCGATCAGCACGCCGAGCGCGCCGCCGGCCGCGTTGGTCGCGCTCCACACGCCGAACGCCTTGGCCCGGGCGGGCCCGGTCGGGAAGGCCGAGGTGAGCAGTGCCAGCGCCGCGGGTGCGAGCGCGGCGGCTCCCAGACCTTGGGCGGCGCGGGCGGCGACGAGGTGGCCGGGCTCCTGCGCGAAACCGCCTGCGAGGGAGGCGAGGGCGAACACCAGAAGCCCGGCGAGCAGCACCTGTTTGCGCCCGTAGCGGTCGGCCAGCTTGCCGCCGAGCAGCAGCAAACCGCCGAAGGTGAGTGCGTAGGCGTGGATGACCCAGGTCAGCCCGGCGGCGCCGAAACCGAGACCGGACGCGATCTGCGGGAGCCCGACATTGACGACGGACAGGTCCAGCGACACCAGGAATTGCACGACGGCAGCGGCGGCCAGGATCCGGCCGGGCTTGCCGAGTTCGCGAGCAGTGGCGGCCGTGGACTTTTCGAACATGTTCCGAAAGTAGCGCGACGGGGGCGTCCTTGTCGAGCGGCATGATGAAACGGTGTCCACGTCTCGCACCGGCCGCCCGCCGTCGACCTCCCGCGCCGACATCCTGGCCGCGGCCCGCAGGCTGATCGATCGCGACGGGTGGGACAAGCTCACGATCCGTGGCCTGGCCGCCGAGCTCGAGATCGGCGCGACCACGCTGTATCACCACGTGCGCGACAAGGAAGACCTGCTGCTCCTGCTGATCACCGAGTACGCCGACCGCATCCCGCGACCGGCCTTGCCGGAACGGCCGCGGGATCGAATCATCGTGGCCGCCACGGCAATTCACGACGCGCTTGCCGCCTGGCCGTGGGCCGCGGAGGTACTCACCGCAGACGGCTTCGTGGGCCGGGTCGGGGAATCGGCGCGCTGGATCGTGGAGGCGGTCGTGGCGGCGGCCATCGACGCCGGCTGCACGCCCGAACAGGCCGTCCACGTATTTCGCAACATCTGGTACTTCACGGTGGGGGAGATCCTGGTGCGGGCACACAGCGCGGGCCGTGGGCCGGCGGCGGCGCCGCTGTTCGCCGACCTCGACGCCGCTGTCACCCCGCGACTGGCGGCCATCGGCGACCGCTGGGTCGCCCTCGCCGCCGCGGACACATATCTGTACGGGCTCGGCGCCCTCGTCGACGGGCTGCTGGCCGCGGCCGGCTAGCCGCGCGGAGCCGACGCGTCGGCGGCCTAGTGGCCGGAGTGCCCGCCGAACGGTGTGCCGATCCCGGCGTAGCGCAGCCGCAGCATCATGCCCTGATCGGCGTGCGGCAGGTTGTGGCAGTGGTTCATCCAGATGCCGGGATTCGAGGCGCGGAAGACCACCTCCCAGACTTCGCCGGGCCGTACGTCGAAGGTGTCCAGCCACAGCGGGCTGCCCGACGACGGCACGCCGTCGCGCGCCAGCACCAGCACCGGATGTCCGTGCAAGTGCCACGGGTGGGTGTCCAGGCTGCGGTTCACCACGGTGAAACGGACGACGTCGCCCTCGTCGACGACCTGATCCGGTATGGACGGGTGCCCGCGGCCGTTGACCGTGTGCGCGAACCGCGGCCTGCCGTCGACCATCGCGATCCGGCGGCCGAGCACCAGGGTGAACTGTTTGTCGACGGCGGCGTCGCGCAACGGAACAGGTACGGACGTGCCATAACTCAGCAGGTCCAGCTCGGGCCACCGCAGCGTGTCCGGGTCCGGGTCGGCGGCGCCCGGCCGCGGCCGGATCCGCACTGCGGGCCGCCCGTCCACGGTCAGCGTGACCGTGCCGTCCGGCATGGCGAAGGTGAGATCGTGGCGCCCGCCCGCCGCCAGGCGCAGCTGTCGTCCGGTCACCTCGCCGGGTTCGACGAGGTCGCGCCCGTCGACGGCGACCACCCGAAATGCGCTGCCGTGCAACGCGAGCCGACGCGGATCGGAATCGGTGTTGAGCAGCCGCAGCCGCATCGGGGTGCCCGGCGCGGCCATGTGCTCGCTGCTGCCGCCGACTATGGCGCTGCCGCCGTCGAAGGTGTGCACCGACAGCGTCAGATCCAGGGCGCCCGGATCCGCGCGCGGCTTGACGACGAGGTGGCCGTAGAGCCCGCGGCGCACGCCGACGTGGGAGACGTGATGGGTGTGGTACCAGTACGTGCCCACCTGATCGGCGCGGAACCGGTAGGTGAACCGCTGTCCAGGCGTCACCGGGTGCTGGGTCAGCCCGGCCACGCCGTCGGCGGCGCACGGCACGTCGTACCCGTGCCAGTGCAGGGTCACGCCGTCGTCGATGTTCTGGTTGACCAGGTGTACCTCGACGAAGTCGCCCTCGGTGACGGTGATCGGCGGGCCGGGCAGCGTCCCGTCGAACGTCCAGGCCGCCACCTCGCGCCCGGATTCCAGCCGCACGGTGGCGGTGCGTGCGGTCAAGGTGAAGCTGCGCCGCGCGCCGCCCGGCGCGGGTCCGTCCGCGCCCGCCAGGTCGGTGAGCGCGACCGCGCCGGTGCCGGCGGCGTCCGCCGTGGGGCGCAGGGCGAGCGCGAGCCCGGCACCGCCCGCACCGGCGACGGCGATCCCGCCCGCCAGGAAGGTCCGGCGCGATAGTCCGGTCGCGGCGGGCGGACGGGCGAGCAACTGCCAGGTGGTGAGCACGGCCGCGAGCACCGCCGCCGCGGCCAGCAACGTGACGGCGGCCGAGAGCGGGTAGCCCGCCAGGAACGTCACCGCGAACCGCACCACCGCGGCGTAGCCGGCGGTGAGCAGCACGAGCACGCTCGCGGCGTCGAGGTCCGCCGCACGCCGGCGCAGCCGGGGCCCGGCGACGACGACGGCGAGCGCGGCGGTGCCCAGCAGCAGCGGCAGGCCGAGCAGCACCTTCTCCTGGGCGAACCACCAGCCGCGCTCGGCGAGGGCGAGCACCGGCACCACACCGGCGGCGGTGCTCACCAGTGCGGCGATGGCCACCGCGAGTGCGATACTCGCGCGCCGGGTGGCCGCGGCGGCGCCCGCGGTCAGCCAGGCGGCGGCACTGAGCAGCACCGCGGCCTGGTCGGCAATCAGCCATGCAGCCGTGGTCATGCCGGAACGTGCTCGGGCGCAACCGTTTTCGATGCCTGCAGCGACAGCCGCAGGACCGTGATCACGGCGGTCATGATGAGCAGGCCGTTCACGGCGTGCAGGCCGAACACGTAGTGGCCCACCTCGGAGCCGTCGCCGAGGGCCTTGGCGATTTCCCGGATCACCGACTGCAGCAGCACCAGACCGGCCACGCCCGCGGCGGTTGCGGTGACCCGCCCGGGCATCCGGGCGACGGCGGCGGCGATGGTCACCACGACCGCGAAGAGCAGGATCAGGTTGCCCAGCACGCGGTGCTGTGCGAAGGACTCCTCGACGGGTGCATCGTCGAAGGCGCCGCTGGCGGCGAGAAAGAATTGCGCGACGACGGCGAGCAGTTGCACGACCGCCAGGACGGTGACGACTTTCTTCATGCGGTGATCGTGACGCTGCGACGGGTCGTCGCGCTTGGGGCGAGTGACGGGTTCGAGTACGTCGAACTACGTAATTCGTACGCGTACGATTACTCGAATGGGCGTAGTCCTCCGCGCGCGTGCGCGGCAGCGCAGATCCCGAGATCACCGATACCATCGCCGCATGGGGCTGCGGGAGATGTCGCGACGGCTGTCGGCCTGGATGTCGCGGCGACCGCCCTGGTTTCCGGACCTGCTGCTCGCGCTGTTCGTCACGGCGGTGCAGCTGCAGAGCGCAGGCATGGCCCTGGCCGCGGAACCGACCTCGGTGCTGGAGGTCGGCACCGACGGCTACGTGCTGCTGACCGTCAGCGGCCTCGCGGTCGCGGCGCGGCGGCGGCTGCCGGTCACGGTGTTCGTGGTGACCGCGCTGGCGAGCCTGATGTACTTCGCGCTCGACTATCCCGACCGGCTCGCCTGCCTCGGCCTGTATGTCGCGCTGTACACGCTGGCCGCGCACGGCAGTGGGCGCCGGGCGCTGCTGATCGCCTCCGGCGGCACCGTCGTCCTGGCGGTCGGGTGGCTGCTCGCGGCGGCCGACATCCAGCCGATCTCGGCGATCGGCTGGGTGTTCTTGCGGATCGGGGGCGCCGTCATCGCGATCACCCTCGGGGTGTCGGTGCACGGCCGCCGGATCATCGCCGCCGACGCCGAAGAGCGCGCGCTGCTGGCCGAACGCTCGCGCGAGGAGGAGGCGCGGGCGCGGGTGGCCGCCGAGCGGCTGCGCATCGCGCGCGAGGTGCACGACACCGTGGCCCACGCGATGGCCATCATCAACGTCCAGTCCGGGGTCACCGCGCACGTGCTGGGCAAGCGCCCGGAACAGGCCCGCGACGCCCTGCGCATCATCGAACAGACCAGTTCGCGGGCGCTGCACGAGATGCGCGCGATCCTGGGCGTGCTGCGCGACGGCGACGAACGCGAGCCCTATCCGGGCGTGGACCGGATCGCCGAGCTCGCCGGCAAGGCGCGCGCCGCAGGGCTCGACGTCACCGTCGAACAGACCACGCCCGACACGCCGCTGCCCAGCGCGGTGGACAGCGCCGCCTACCGCATCGTGCAGGAGTCGATCACCAACGTGATGCGCCACGTCGGCCCGACGCGGGTGACGGTGACCGTCGACCCGGACGTCGATGTGCTGCGGATCCGCGTGCTCGACGAGGGTCCCGCACACGGGCCGGTCGCGCCCGCCGGGGGCTCCGGCCGCGGCATCGTCGGCATGCGCGAACGCTGCCAGCTGCTCGGCGGCGCACTCGACGCCGGACCGCGGCCCGAGGGCGGGTTCGAGGTGGTCGCGAAGCTGCCGCTCGGACCGGTCGGGGCGCGCGTGTGAGCCGGATCAAGGTGCTGCTGGCCGACGACGAGCGCCTGGTGCGCTCCGGCTTCAAGGTGCTGCTCGACAGCGACGACGACATCGAGGTCGTCGGCGAGGCCACCAACGGCGCCGAAGCCGTCGAGCTGGCGCTGGCCACTCGGCCCGACGTGGTGCTCATGGACGTGCGGATGCCGCGCCTGGACGGCATCCGGGCCACCGCGCGAATCGCGGAAACCGCCGGGCTCGAGCAGGTGAAGGTGCTGATCCTGACCACCTACGACACCGACGACAACGTGTTCGAGGCCTTGCAGGCCGGCGCCAGCGGATTTCTGCTCAAGGACGCGGGCCCGGCCGAGCTGCTGCAGGCCATCCGGGTGATCGCCGCCGGTGACGCACTGCTCGCGCCGCGGGTGACCCGACGGCTGATCGGACAGTTCGCCGCGCAGCGCCGGGCCGCCCGCGACGGCGCCGAGCGGCTCGGGGTGCTCACCGATCGCGAACGCGAGGTGCTCGCCCTGGTGGGCGAGGGGATGAGCAACGACGAGATCGGCGCGGCGCTGTTTCTCAGCCCGGCGACCGCGCGCACCCACATCAGCCGCATGATGGGCAAACTCGGCGCCCGCGACCGGGCCCAGCTCGTCGTGATCGCCTATCGGACCGGGGTGAGCCCGCCGGCGCGGTGAGCTCAGTCCACGCGCGCGGTGAGGAACGCCATCGCGCCGGTGCGCTGCACGGTGAGGTTCGGCAGCACCGGGGTGAGCAGTTCGGTGAGCTCGGCGACGGTCCGGGGCGCGGCCGCCTCCCCGCCGCGGTGCAGCAGGTGCAGCATCAGTTTGGCGCGGGTCGGGTCGGCAACCAGGGACGTCGCGAAGATCTGGGCGCCCGGCGCCGCGAACCGGGCGAGTTGGCGGGCCAGCGCGGCGGGGTCGTCGAGCAGATGCAGCACTCCGTGACAGGCGACCGTCGCGAACGCATGCGGACGCAGTCCCGCGGCTTCCAGGTCGAACACGTCGGCGTGCAGGAATTCGGCGGTGCCGCCGCCGATGCGGGCGGCGGCGCGCTCGAGCATGGCCAGCGCACGGTCGGACAGTATCACCGGACGCTCCGTGTCGCGGTACACCTCGGCAGTGAAAAGCGCTGTACCGCAACCGATGTCGAGCAGCGGACCGGTGCCCGACGCCACCGCCGCGGCGGCGAAGCGAGTGTAGTCGCGCGGCGAGGTGCCCCATACGAGCCGGTTGTAGACCGGGCTGCCGGTGACCGCGTCGTAGAGGGCCGCGCGCCGGTCGTAGGTGGTCTCCTCGCCGGTGCCTTCCGGTACGGCCGACCAGGTGCGCGCGCCGAGCGCGCGGATTCGATGCGCCGGCCCCAACAGGGTTTCGATCACGATTCTCCTTCCGCCCCAACACGATCTGCCATCGAGGCTACCGACGCCGGTCGCGTCCGGATCGTCGTGCCGTACATCCCCAGCTCGCGCCCCGGCGGGTCGGCACGCGACGACGGCTGTGGGTCTGCGGGTCCATCGAAAGGATGACCCGGCAGGTACCGACGGCGGATGCGCGTGCCGCGCGGTGCCCGGCACGGTGAATCGGTGAGCATCGCACTGATCGGCGGCTTGGTGGGCCTGGCCCTGGTCGACAGCACCAGCATCGGCACGCTGGTGGTGCCGATCTGGCTGCTGCTGGCCCCGCAGCGTCCGCCGGTGCGCAAGCTGGCCGGGTATCTGGTCTCGATTGCGGCCTTCTACTTCGTGGTCGGCGTGGCCCTGCTGGCGGTAGCCGGTGCGGGTCTGAGCTGGTTGCGCGACGCGGCACGCAGTCCTGTGATTGCGATCCCGCAGCTGATCGTCGGAATCGCGCTGTTTGCGCTGTCGTTCCGGTTCGACTCCAGGAAGCGGCGCGCGCGCGGTGAACCGCCGCGCACCGAACGCTGGCGCGCGCGGGCGCTGGCGGCGCAGTCGTCGCAGCGCGGACTGGCCGTGCTGGCGGTGACCGCGGGCACGATCGAGGTGTTCTCGATGCTGCCCTATCTGGCGGCGATCGGGCTGCTGGTGTCGAACCGGCTGCCCGCCGTCGAAGCCGTTCCGCTACTGGCCGGCTATTGCCTGGTGATGGTCGTCCCGGCCGCGCTGATCCTCGCGGCGCGGGCGGCGCTGCACACCCGCATCGACGGTCCGCTGACCGCGCTCGACGCGTTCCTCACCCGCCACGCCGACAGCGCCGCAGGCTGGGTGCTGGGCATCGTCGGGTTCCTGCTGGCACGCGACGCGGCGGCGGTGCTGCTGGGCTGAGGCCGGCGTCAGCTCTCCGCGGCGCGGTGCCCCGACAGCCACGCCCGCACCGTCGGACCGGCGCTGTGCCGGACGAAGTGCGAGTCCGAAATCGATTCGGCCGCACCGGTATTCACGGTGAGCACGACCGAATCGGCGAGCCGGTAGGGCTGGCTGGCGACGACGGTGCCGAGGGCGCGGCGCAACCGCGACACCTCCGCCCGCACGGTGACGATGTGCTCGGTGTCGCCGTAGAGCGCCGCACTGAGCGCGGCCGCGGACAGTCCCGCCGCACCGGCGCGGTGCAGCAACAGCAGGATTTCGGCGTGCTTGGCCGTCAGCGGCGAGCGCCACGGCGCGCTCGCCCCGGTGACCTCCACGGTCGGTGCGGCGGACACGTCGAGGGTCAGCCGCATCGTGGTGTCCGCGCCGGTGGGACGCACCAGCCAGCCCTCGCCGATCCGTTCGGGCACGCACAGTCCGAGGCCCGGCACACTCAGCGCGTGCGCCCCGCGCGGCGCCGCGATCCGAGATCGGGCCGCGACGCCGGAGGTGTGCGCCACCCACCCGTGGTCGTCGACGACCAGCAACGGTCCGGACACCGTCGCCAGCAGGGGCGCCGCCGCGGTCCGCAGCTTGTCCAGGCGCTGCTCGTGATGGCGCCACAGTTGCGATTCGGCGAGCCGTACCGCGGTCTCCACGAGCGCGGTGATCGTCGGATGCAGCGTGAGCGCCGGACCGCTGACGTCGACGATGCCCAGCAGCACCCCGGTGCGCGGATCGTGAATGGGGGCTGCCGTGCAGTACCACGGATGCTGGGTCTGCTCGAAGTGCTCGGCCGAAAACAGTTGCACGGGAGCGGCTTCGGCGAGCGCGGTGCCGATGGCGTTGGTGCCGACCCGGGCTTCGGTCCACTCGGCGCCCTCGAGGAAGCCGAGGCTGTCGGCGTGCCGCTTGACCTTCGCCGAGCCGGCGCGCCACAGGATGACCCCATCGGCGTCGGTGACGACCAGCAGCAGTTGCGAGGCGTCGGCGACCGGGTGCACGACCTGCTCGAGTTCGACGATCACGTGCGACAGCGGCGAGGCGCGGCGGCGGCGGGCCACGTCGTCCGCGGACCGGATGCCGCGGACGTTGGTGCCGTCGGGATCCAGACCGGCGCGCAGCACCCGCTGCCAGGAGCGGGCCACCACCGCGCGGGGCAGCACGACCGGCCGGCCGCCGCCGATCACCGCGTCGTGGACCCGGACCAGCTCGCGCGCATAGCGGGGCAGGTCGGTGCCCGGTCGGATCGCGCCGAAGTCGCTCACGGTTGCTCTCTGCTGCTCACAAGTGCTGCTCCCGAGCATAGGACGCCCGGCTGCCACCGGTTGCAATCCGATGCAACCCTTGTCGCCCGCACGGACGCGGCGTGTGCTCTGAGTCACAACGACGTGAGGAGATGTCATGACCCAGACACTCGAGCCGACCGACGCGGTGCGTGCGGACGGCAACGGGCCGTCACCACAGCAGCGCGCCGACGCCTGGCTGGCGCAGTTCGAGACCGCGCTCGCCGCGCGCGATGCCGAGACCGCCGCGGGCCTGTTCGCGGTGGACAGCTTCTGGCGTGATCTCGTCGCGTTCACCTGGAACATCAAGACCGTCGAGGGCCGCGACCAGATCGCCGCGATGCTCACCGCGCGCGTCGACGACACCGCGGCGCACGGCTTCCACACCACCGAGCCGGCCAGCGAGGCCGACGGCGTGGTCTCCGCCTGGATCGCGTTCGAGACGGCCGTCGGCCGCGGCACCGGACACCTGCGGCTCAACGACGAGGGCGCCTGGACGCTGCTCACCGCGCTGCAGGAGTTGACGGGCCACGAAGAGGGCAAGGGCGCACGCCGGCCCAAGGGCGTGCAGCACGGCGCCGACCGCAACCGGGTGACCTGGTCCGAGCGCCGCGCCGCCGAAGCCCGCGAACTCGGCTACACCCGTCAGCCCGAGGTGGTGATCGTCGGCGGCGGACAGGGCGGCATCGCGCTCGGCGCGCGGCTGCGGCAGCTCGGGGTGCCCGCGATCGTCGTCGACAAGCATGCGCGGCCCGGCGATCAGTGGCGCAGCCGCTACAAGTCGCTGTGCCTGCACGACCCGGTCTGGTACGACCACCTGCCGTATCTGCCGTTCCCGGCGAACTGGCCGGTGTTCGCGCCCAAGGACAAGATCGGCGACTGGCTCGAGATGTACACCCGCGTCATGGAAGTGCCGTACTGGAGTTCGACCACCTGCACGTCGGCCGCCTACGACGAGAGCACCGGAGAGTGGACGGTCGTCGTGGACCGCGCCGGCGAGCAGGTCGTGCTGCGGCCGCGGCAACTGGTGCTCGCGACGGGCATGTCGGGCAAGCCGAATCTGCCGACCTTCCCCGGCCAGGACCGCTTCCGCGGCGACCAGCACCACTCCAGCCGGCACCCCGGTCCCGACGGCTACGCGGGCAAGCGCGCCGTCGTGGTCGGGTCCAACAACTCCGCGCACGACATCTGCGCGGCGCTGTGGGAGGTCGGCGCCGATGTCACGATGGTGCAGCGTTCCTCCACCCACATCGTCAAATCCGATTCGCTGATGGAACTGGGCCTGGGCGACCTGTACTCCGAGCGTGCCCTCGCCGCCGGCATGACCACCGAGAAGGCCGACCTGACCTTCGCCTCCCTGCCGTACCGGATCATGCATCAGTTCCAGATCCCGATCTACGACGCGATTCGCGAGCGGGACAAGGACTTCTACGCGCGACTCACCCGCGCCGGATTCGAACTCGATTGGGGCGACGACGGTTCCGGCCTGTTCATGAAGTACCTGCGGCGCGGGTCCGGCTACTACATCGACGTCGGCGCGTCCGAACTCGTCGCCAACGGCGACATCGCGCTCGCCCACGGGGCGGTGCGCGAACTCACCGAAGACGCGGTGGTGCTCGACGACGGCACCGAGCTGCCGGCCGATCTCGTCGTCTACGCCACCGGCTACGGATCGATGAACGGCTGGGCCGCCGATCTCATCGGCCAGGAGGTTGCCGACAAGGTGGGCAAGTGCTGGGGGCTGGGTTCGGGCACCACGAAGGATCCGGGGCCGTGGGAGGGCGAGCAGCGCAACATGTGGAAGCCCACCCAACAGCCGGGACTGTGGTTCCACGGCGGCAATCTGCATCAGTCACGGCACTATTCGCTGTATCTGGCCCTGCAGCTCAAGGCACGCTACGAGGGCATCCCGACGCCCGTGTACGGCCTGCAGCCGGTGCATCACACGCAGTGACCTCGCCGCGGCGGCGGGCCGCCCTTTCGTACGGCGCCCGCCCCCGCGGTACGGGTCGAAGCTGTCCGCAGCGGTGGTCCGGGCGGTTAGGCTCGCTCTGCGCCGGCCACCGTGGCGCCGACCCGATGGGGAGTGTCCAATGATTCCGTTCTCGGTCCAGGTATTCGTCTACAAGCAGATCCAATTCGGCATGAAACTGGGCGCGAAGGTGCTCAATTTCCGCCGTCCGGAACTGTTCGCCGGCCCCGGTTCGTCTCTGCAGTTGTGCGACCACATCGCCGATACCGGGGTGCGCAAGCTGCTGCTGGTCAGCGACGAGACGTTGCTGCAGATCGGGTTGCTGGGGCCGATGATCGAGCGGCTCGAGTCCCGGGGCATCGCGGTCGCGACGTACACCGGTGTCACGCCGGACCCGACGATCGCGCAGGTGGAAGCGGGCCTCGCCGTGCTGCGTGAGCATCGCTGCACCGCGGTGCTCGCCGTCGGCGGCGGCTCGCCCATCCACGCCGCCAAACTGATCGCGGCGCGGGCCCGCAACCCGCACAAGGTCGTGCACATGGCCGGGCTGTTGCGGGTCGTCATCCCACCGCTGCCGCTGTACGCGGTTCCCACGACGGCCGGTACCGGATCCGAGGTGACGATCGCGGCGGTGGTGTCGGATCCGGCGTCCACCCGCAAGTTCGCGGTGATGGACCCGAAGCTGGTGCCCCAAGCCGCCGCGCTCGACGCGGCCCTGATGACCGGGCTGCCGAAGCCGATCACCGTGGCCACCGGCATGGACGCGCTCACGCACGCGGTGGAGGCCTATCTGTCCTACAACGCCACCGCGGCCACCGACGCCGAAGCGCTCGAGGCGACGCGACTCGTCATGGCGAATCTGCCCAAGGTCGTCGACGATCCGGGCAACCTCGAGCTGCGCCAGCACATGGCCCTCGCCTCGTTCAAGGGCGGTGCTGCGTTCACCGCCGCCGGCGTCGGATGGGTGCACGCCATCTCCCACAACCTCGGTGCGCGCTACCACGTTCCGCACGGCTGGGCGAACTCGATCATCCTGCCGCACGTGCTCGATCTGTACCGCTCCGTCTGTCAGGCCCGCCTCGCGGATCTGGCTCGGGTCAGCGGGCTCGACAGCGCCGACGCGACCGAGGCCGAGCTGGCCGACGCGTTCATCGCGCACATCCGCGAGCTGAACGTGCGATTCGGGGTGCCGACGTTCGTCGAGCAGTTGCAGGATGCCGACGTGCCCGAGATCGCGCGTGCGGCCGTGCAGGAGACGAACTGGACCTACGCCGTTCCCGTCTACATGGACGACGCCGACTGCGCGGCGTTCGTCCGCAGGATGCTGCCCGTCGCGGTCTAGCCCGCGCGCGCCCGCTCGGCACCGACGCAACGGTGTGGGTGCCGAGCCCGAGGCGTCGGTGGCGTGGTCGACGCCCGCGGAGTTTTCGCGGTACGCTGTGCCCGGCGGGTATACCCCCCACCCGTATATGGCACAGGAGGTACCGATGACGCACGCGCACGCCGGGCACGAGTCCGCCGCGAGCACCTGGTCGATGGCCGTCACGGCCACGCTGCACTGCCTGACCGGCTGTGCCATCGGCGAGGTGCTGGGCATGGTCATCGGCACGAGCCTCGGGCTGCACAATGTCGCCACCGTCGTGCTGGCGGTTGTGCTGGCGTTCGTGTTCGGCTACGCGCTCACCATGCGCGGCGTGCTGCGCGCCGGCCTGGATTTCCGCAGCGCGCTGAAGGTGGCGCTGGCCGCCGACACGGTGTCGATCGCGGTCATGGAGATCGTCGACAACCTGATCATGGTCGGCATCCCCGGGGCCATGGACGCGGGGATCTCCTCGCTGCTGTTCTGGGGTGCGCTGGCGGTGGCCTTCGCCGTCGCCTTCGTCGTCACCGTGCCGGTGAACAAATGGATGATCGCGCGCGGTCGGGGGCATGCCGTCGTGCACGCCATGCACCACTGAGTGCGGGCGCCAGCGACCGCCGGGCAAACTTCGATCGGCGTCGAATCTGTTGGCAGGCATTCGATTTCGCGCGCGGCACAAACCCGACGGCCGGTATGTCTCGTCATCGATACAGCGAGGTCACGGTTCCGTCTCGACGCGCGCAGTTAGGTGAACCTCCAGTAGTGTCCTGGCACCGAGGGGTCGCCTACGCGTGGCCACTGCCCGGGGGGGCATGAAGTTCGTGCGTCGGTAAGTGCGTCGGTCTTGTACCGATCGAGAGGTAGTGCGATTGCAGTGACAGATCTGCGTGGTCGTTTACGTACGTGGCGGATCGAGAACTGGAGCGTCGGTTGGAAAGTTGCTGCCGCCGTTGCGGTTCCGCTTATCGCCGCGCTTGTGCTGGGCGGGCTGCGGGTCGGCGCCGACCGGAGCGAGGCCAGCGCGCAAGGCGCCGTCTCCGAACGGATGTCGCTGATTCCGAAGGTCGTGACGATCGAGGCCGCCTCCGGCCGGATGGCGCTGGCCAAGATTTCCAACAGCGCACCGCTGATCGGGCAGATGGACGCCGAGGGCGACGCCGCCATCGCCGGCCTGCGTGACGCGTCCGCCGGATTCGACGACCCAGCCGTCAAACCGCAGATCGACGCGCTGATCCAGACCACGCAGGCGCTGCGCAATGCCCGCGGCGGCACCGAAACCCGGTCCATGGTCGAGCTGCGCAACCAGGCCACCGAGAAGGCCATTGCGATCACCCGTGAGCTCGTCTCGACGGTCGATACCGGGCGCCTGCAGGAAATCAAGAGCCAGATGATCCAGACCTGGCAGGCCAAGAGCTACCCCTTCGCATGGGGTCTGGCCGTCACCCCGCTGGTGGTCAATCCGCGCGCCGCGGTGCCGGACGCCGCACTGGCAATGCTGTGCCGGGACAAACGCGCGACCTACGCGCGCCTGCGCCCGCTGGGCATCGTGCCCGCCGACGCCGGCCCGGTGGGCGGGAACTACCCGCTGTTCGCCAAGCCGGCCATCGGCCAGGGCAGCCGCGGTGCCGAGCGCGTCGATCGTCACCTCGCCCTGGCCGAAGATCCGCGGCCGCCCGGTCCGGACGTTGGTCGCGGTGACGAACAGCGCCGGGCGCCGGCTGTCGCAGGGGCCAAGGGGATGAGGCATCCCGGCCATGATCCGGCCCAGCGGGTTGGAATAGAACGGCCCCGAATCATAAGGGCTGAAGATCCGCGACCAGCTCTCCATC
>CAKZIX010000119.1 GCA_936936565.1 uncultured Nocardiaceae bacterium
ACGCCGGACAACGTCTCGCTGAAGGCGCGCTGCGCGCCGATGACATCGCCGTCGAGCCGGCTCACCAGGGCGCCGGTCTTGGTGCGGGTGAAGAAGGCGATCGGCATCGTCATCACATGGTCGAACACCGCGTGGCGCAGATCTAGAATCAGGTTCTCGCCGATGTTGGCCGAGAACCAGCGCGTGATCATCGCCAGGACGGCGTCGGCGACCGCGAGACCCGCGATCGCCACCGCGAGCCAGATGACGAAACCAGCCGACTCCCGGGCGACGATCGCGTTGACCACGCGCCCGGCGAGCAGTGGCGTGGCGACGCCCAACACCGCGGTGGCCACGCTCAGCGCCAGGTACCCGGCCAGCCGCCGCTGTTGTGGTTTGGCGAACCCCCAGATCCGCCGCACCGTGGCCATCGAGAACGGCCGCTTCTCGTTCGGCCCCGTCATGGCCATGTACATCTGGTTCCAGGCGACCATCTCCATGCTCATGCCGTCGCCTCGCTTCGCTTCGCTCCGGCATGCGCACCACGCACTGTGCCTTCGATTCGCTCGCTCATCGCGTACCCCTTTCTGGTTCTCATAGAACCAGTCGGTACCGACACTAGAACCTCGACATTGGTCGAGGTCAACCCAATATCGTGCATACCGTTGCACGCGCCTCCGGCCTCGGGTAGTGAGAGCAGCATGGTCTTCGACGAGCTGCGCGCGGAGTTCGCCGGCGAGATCGACACCTCGGCGCGGCGGCGCGCGGAGTATTCGTCGGACGCGTCGAACTACCGGGTGCTGCCGCGTGCCGTCGCCTATCCGCGGGATGCGAACGACATCCTCGCCGCCGTCGCCTTCGCCCGGCGCACCGGCATCCCGCTCACCCCCCGCGGTGCCGGGACCTCGGTCGCGGGCAATGCCATCGGGCCCGGGCTGGTGCTCGACTGCACCCGGCATCTGAACGCGATCGAGATCGACGGCGACCGGGCACTCGTGCAGCCCGGTGTGGTGCTGGCGGACTTGCAACGTGCCGCCGCCGCGCACGGACTGCGCTTCGGGCCGGATCCGTCGACAGCCAGCCGTTGCACGCTCGGCGGCATGATCGGCAACAATGCGTGCGGTCCGCGCGCGGTGGCGTGGGGCCGCACGTCCGACAACGTGCGCGCGCTGCGGATCGTGGACGGCACCGGCACCGTCCGCAACCTCGACGACCCCGTGCCCGGCCTGGACGAATTCGTCCGCGCCAATCTGGCGGTGCTGCGCACCGAACTCGGCCGCTTCACCCGGCAGGCATCCGGGTATTCTCTGGAACACCTACTGCCGGAACGGCATACGAACCTTACGCGAGCCTTTGTCGGCACCGAGGGGACGTGCGGCATCATTCTGGACGCTGCGGTGGCGCTGGTGCCGATTCCCGAGCGGGTCACGCTGGTTGTCCTCGGCTATCCCGATTTGCCAGCTGCCGCAGACGATGTCGGGAATCTGCTGAGCTGCGCGCCGCTCGCGATCGAAGGTCTCGACGCGCGGCTGGTGGACGTGGTGCGCCGTCACAAGGGCGGCGTGCCGGAGCTGCCCAACGGTGCCGGCTGGTTGTTCGTCGAGGTCACCGGAGATCCGGAAATCCTGTGCCGCAACGCCGATGCCGTCGACAGCCGGATCGTGACGGACCCCGCGGAGACGGCCAGGCTGTGGCAGATCCGCGCCGACGGCGCCGGCTTGTCCGGGCGCAGCCCGCGCGGGCTGCCCGCCTGGCCCGGATGGGAAGACGCGGCGGTGCCGGTGCCCAAGCTCGGTGCGTACCTGCGCGATTTCTCCGGCCTGTGCGATCGCTACGACCTGGACGGATCGATATACGGCCACTTCGGCGACGGCTGCATCCATATCCGGCTCGACGCGCCGCTCGAACGGGATCGCCGGCGGTTCCGGGATTTTCTCGTAGACGCCGCGGAGCTCGTTGCCGCCTATGGCGGTTCGTTGTCCGGTGAGCACGGCGACGGCCGGGCGCGCTCGGAGTTGCTGCCGATCATGTACTCCGAGCAGGCGATCCGGGCCTTCGAGCAGTTCAAGGGTCTGTTCGATCCATCCGACGTGCTCAATCCCGGGGTGCTGGTACGGCCCCGCCCACTGGACGCGGACCTGCGGCTGGCGCATGCGAAACCCGTTCCGGCGCTGGGCTTTGCGCTGCATTCCGACGGCGGCGACCTGAACCGGGCCGCGCACCGTTGCGTCGGCGTCGGAAAATGCCGGGCTACCGGCACGTTCATGTGCCCTTCGTACCAGGCGACCAAGGACGAGAAGGACGTCACGCGCGGACGGGCCCGCGTGCTCCAGGAGGCGCTGGCCGGGCGCGCCGACTGGGCGGCCGTGGACGAGTCCCTGGATCTGTGCCTGTCCTGCAAGGCGTGCGCGTCGGATTGTCCTGCGGGCGTGGACATTGCGACCTACAAGTCGGAAATGTTGTACCGCCGCTACCGCGGTAAGCTGCGGCCGCTCGGGCACTACACGCTGGGCTGGTTGCCGCGGTGGCTGCGCGGCGCCAAAATGGTTCCGCGCGTGGCCAATACGCTGAGCCGGTTCACCCCCGGCGTAGACCGGCGCCGGGGTGCGCCGCAACTGGCGCGGCAGTCGTTTCGAGCCTGGTGGCGGCGCCGCGCGCGGGCGGGCACCGGCACCCCCGTCCTGCTGTGGGTGGACACCTTCACCGACGCGTTCGCCCCTGACGTTGCGATCGCCGCCGTCGCCGTGCTGGAGGCCGCCGGCGCGCGGGTGTCGATTGCGGACAGGTCGGTGTGCTGCGGGCTGACCTGGATCACGACGGGCCAGCTCGACGGCGCCCGGCGGCGGCTGCGGCGCACGCTCGACGCCGTTGCCGAGTATCCGGTGATCGTCGGCTTGGAGCCGTCGTGCACGGCGGTACTGCGCAGCGACCTACCCGAGCTGCTGCCCGACGACCCGCGCGCGGCCCGCGTGGCCGCGGCCACCCGCACCTTCGCCGAGTACCTCGAGCAACTCGACGGCTGGGCGCCGCCGGATCTGCACGGGCAGCAGTTCGTGGTGCAGCCGCACTGCCATCAGCACGCGGTGCTCGGGTTCGGCGCCGACCGCCGGATTCTGCAGCGGGCCGGCGCCACCGTCACCGAACTCGTCGGCTGCTGCGGCCTGGCCGGCAACTTCGGAATGGAGCACCACGAGGTGTCCGTCGCGGTGGCCGAGCAGGCGCTGCTGCCCGCACTGCGGGCCGCGCCGGACGCGACATTGCTGGCCGACGGGTTTTCCTGCCGCACGCAAGCGCACCAATTGGCGGGACGGTCGGGGCGGCATCTGGCGCAGCTGTTGCGCGACGGCGGCGCACCCGGCCCGGACTACGCCGACGCGCCCGCTCCCGGACCGGGAGCGGGCGCGCCGTAGCGAGAAATCAGCTGCCGAACGGCAGGGCGCCAGGCGGAATCTGGTAGCCGCTCGACCCTGCGGAGACGCCGCCCCACTGCTGCAGGAGCCAATTCAGCGCATTGGTGATCATCTAGGGACCTTTCGTCGTCAGCCGAATCAGATTCGCTCACACGTCGCCTGTTGTTGGCGATACGTTACAAATCCCAGGTCAGCGCGCGCAAACTGCCACAATGGTGTGGTGAGCAATGTGGAGTCGACGTCACAGCTGATGCAGTGCCAGACCGAGGCGCCCAAGGCGCAGGTCGAAATCCTCGCGCCGCGAGACGTGCCACTGGGCGGTTTGCGTGCGATGCCCGTGCGGCGCACGCTGCCGCAGCGCCAGCGCTCGCTGATCGGCGCGTGGTGCTTCTGCGACCATTACGGGCCCGAGGACGTCGCGGTGTCCGGCGGCATGCACGTCGCGCCGCATCCGCACACCGGATTGCAAACAGTGAGCTGGCTGTTCTCCGGCGAGGTCGAGCACCGCGACAGCGTCGGCTCACATGCGATGGTGCGCCCGGGCGAACTGAATCTCATGACGGCCGGACGCGGGATCGCGCACTCGGAGGTGTCGACGCCGTCGACCACCGTGCTGCACGGGCTCCAGTTGTGGGTGGCGTTGCCCGAGTCCGCCCGGTTTACCGAGCCGACGTTCGAACACTATGTACCGCAGCCGGTTTCCATTCCGGGTGGCACCATGCTGACATTCTTGGGCGGGGATTCGCCGGTGCGCACGTTCACGCCGTTGCTGGGCGCGGAGATCCGGATCGACGACGCCGTCGAGCTGCCCCTGGATCCCAGCTTCGAGCACGGCGTTCTGGTCGATGCGGGACCGGTTTCGGTGAACGGAACCGACGCCGCCCCAAGCGAACTCGCGTATCTCCCGGTTGGTACCGAGGCCGTCCACCTGCGCGGGCCGGGGCGGGTCGCACTGCTGGGCGGGGCGCCGCTGGGCGAGCAGATCCTGATGTGGTGGAACTTCGTGGGGCGTACCGATGCCGAAGTGCGCGAGTACCGCGCGCAGTGGCAGTCCGAATTCGAAAGGACCGCCACTGCAACGCAGTTCGGCGTTGTTCCCGGCTATACCGGGGCCTGGATACCGGCGCCGGAGGTGCCGACGACGGCGCTGCGCCCGCGCGGCTGACGCGTGCGCCAGGGCACCCCGCGAGCCGGGGCGGCCAGCGTGGCCGCGGTGGCGGCGTACACGAGCACTCCATAGGACTGCATCTCGGCGAAGCCCACCGAGGTCCACATCGCCACCGCGAAAACCGTGAACGTCGCCGCCGCGACGAGGTCGGCCCACCGCGTGACTCGCCCGCTCAGCTGTCCAACGGTCAGCACTATCACGAGCGCGCATTCCACGACGGTGGCCGCCAGTGCGGCCGCCGACGCCAATCCGTCGACCGGTAGCAGGCTGGCGGTGTAGTCGACGAAAGCGGTGTAGTTCCCCCAGGACACCCCGTCGGCACCGGGGCCACCGAGCCAGCCGAAGCGATCGGCGACCGAACCCGCGAACAGCAGCGCGAACACCACCCGCGCGATCGCGTTCACCCAGCCGATGCGTCCGAATGTCACAACGACGCCCGCGCACGCGAGGAGCCCGGCGGTGGTGTACATGCCGACCGATCCCCCAGCGATCAGCCAACTTCCCTGCAGAACGAACATTGCCAGTGCCACAGCCCACATGGCCGTCCCTCCATTTAGTAAACTGCTTGACCAAATTGACAATACGAAGGAGTACACCAATTGGTCAAGCACCTTACTAATCCGTTGTCCGACCGCCCGCCGCCGTTGGGCAACCTTCTCGCGGCCGCCTCCCGCCGCCTCGCCGCCGAACTCGACGCCGGCACCGCGGCCGCCGGATTCCCCGACCTGCGCGCCGCGCACGCACCGCTGTTTCAGGTGATCGACCCCGACGGCACCCGCCTCACCGACCTGGCCGCGCGGGCCGGCACCACCAAGCAGGCGATGGGCGAGACCGTGAAGTACCTCGCTCGACACGGTTACGTCGAGATCGCCGCCGATCCCGTCGACCGCCGGGCACGTCTGGTCACACTGACCGAAAAAGGCTGGGGCGCTTTGAAAGCCGGCGTGGCGATCATCGAGACCTTCGACCGCACGCTCGACGAGCTGCTGGGCGCCGCCGAGGTCGAGCGGTTACGCACCACCCTGCTCGCGATCATCGGCGGGGCCGGATCGACGGCCTCGCACGGCACCGAGGACACCGCCGTCATGCGCTCCTGATGCAACTGTCCCAGCGCACCCGCGCGGACCAACCCCGTCGACCGCCGCGGCACACCCGGACGCACCCCACCGCGCCAGCCGCACCCGAACGGTCGGCACGTCTGGGTGCCCGATGACCGCTAGGGGTGCGAACCGTGGGCGCACGGGGCGGTAATCTCGTCTGATCGTTCCGCATCGCATCCTGCACACCGAACGGCCCGTCGACGTCGCGCGCACCCTGGCTCCACTGCAACGCGGGCACGGCGACCCGTGCCGCCAGATGGGCGCCGACCGCACCGTCTGGGGCACCTCGCGCCTGTCGTCCGGCACCGTCACCTATCGGATCGGGCAGCGCGGGCGCACCGAGGTGCTGGCCTGGGCCTGGGGTGACGGGGCCGCCGAATTTCTCGATCAGATCCCGCACATGTTGTGCGTGGACGAGGACGTCGCCGATTTCCGGCCGTCGCATCCGCTGATCGCCGAGGCACACCGCCGGCATCCGGACTTGCGGATGCTGCGCACGGGACGCGTGTTCGAAAGCTTGGTGCCGGCCATTCTGGAACAGAAGGTGCATGGCATCGCCGCCTGGCGGTCGTGGCGAAAGCTGGTGCTGGAGTTCGGTTCTCCCGCTCCGGGTCCGGCACCGGCCGGCCTGCGGGTGCCCCCGGATGCGCACACGTGGCGACGAATTCCGTCGTGGACATTTCACCGCGCCAACGTCGATCCCCAACGCGCGCGCACCATCGTGGCGGCCGCACAACTGGCCGACAAGCTGGAGGCGGCAACCTCGGAGGCCGGGCTGCGCATCGTCCCCGGCATCGGAGTATGGACCGCAGCGGAGACCGCGCAACGCGTGTTCGGGGACTCGGATGCGTTGTCGGTGGGCGATTTTCACCTGGCCGCGATGGTCGGCTGGACCCTCGAGGGGCGCCCGTTCGACGACGCCGAGATGGTCGAGTACCTGAAACCGCTACAGCCGCACCGGCATCGGGCCGTGCGGCTGCTGCAGGCGGCGGGCTTCGCGTACAAACCGAAGTTCGGCCCGCGCACCCCCGTCACCGATCACAGCCGGATCTGAACGACCTGGTCTACCAGCGCACGCCGAGCCAGGTGAGCAGCAATTCGAGCCACCACGGCAGCTCGGGGTCGCGAATCATAAGGTCAGTTGTACCGACGTCTGGAAGGAAAGTCATGACAGCAAGTCCTGGGCCCACCGAAACTCGGGTGGCCGTGGTGTCCGGTGCCGCGCGCGGTATCGGCGCCGCGATCGCCACGCGCTTGGCCGCCGACGGCATGAAGGTTGCCGTGCTGGACCTCGATGAGGCCGCCTGCGCGGGCACCGTCGAGGCGATCACCGCCGCCGGCGGCGAAGCACTCGCGGTCGGCGCCGACGTCTCCGACGAGGTGTCGGTGGAGAAGGCCGTCGAGCGGGTCGCCGAGACGCTGGGCCCGCCCACCGTGGTGGTGAACAACGCCGGGATTCTGCGCGACAACCTGCTGTTCAAGATGTCGGTGGACGACTGGGACGCGGTGATGTCGGTGCACCTGCGGGGTGCGTTCCTGGTGACCCGGGCGGCGCAGAAGTACATGGTGGAGGCCAAGTGGGGCCGCATCGTGAACCTGTCGTCCACGTCGGCACTGGGCAACCGCGGCCAGGCGAACTACGCCGCCGCCAAGGCCGGCATGCAGGGCTTCACCAAGACGCTGGCGTTCGAGTTGGGCAAGTTCGGCGTCACCGCGAACGCGATCGCGCCGGGCTTCATCGTCACCGACATGACGGCCGCGACCGCGGAGCGCGTCGGCGTCCCGTTCGAGGACTTCAAGGCCGGAGTGGCGGCGCAGACGCCGGTCGCGCGCATCGGGTATCCCGAGGACATTGCGCACGCGGCGTCGTTCTTCGTCAGCGAGGGCGCGGGGTACATCTCCGGCCAGGTGCTCTACGTCGCGGGCGGACCGCGCGCCTGAGGGTTCCATACGAAAGGCGCCGGCTGCGACTCCTCGTCGCGGCCGGCGCCATTTCTTTCCGAACCTCAGTGCACGGGAATGACCGGCGCGGCGTCGCCCTCGCCTTCGGGAACCTTCGGCTTGGTCCGCGGCAGCAGCATTGCGGGGATCAGCGTCGCGACGATCAGCACGACCGCCACGATGAAGGTGTTGCCGAACGCGTCGGCCGCGTCCTGCAGGCCCTTGGCCAGCGCCGCCGGAGTCTCCTGCAGCTTCGCCATGATCGACGGATCATGTTGGGCCGCAATCACAGCGCCCGCTTCCGGGCTGTCCTTGAGCAGGTTCGTCAGCACCACGGAGATCACCGCGGTACCGATCGAGCCCGCCGCCTGGTTGACGATGTTCATCAGCGTCGAGCCGCGCGCGACCTCTTTGTGCGTGAGCGTCTGCAGCGCCGCCGTCATGATCGGCATCATGGTGGCGCCCATGCCAAGACCCTGCACGAACAGCGCGCCCAGCAGGAACACATACGACGTGTCCGGGCCGACCATCGTGAACGCCGCCATGCCCACCGCCAGCAGCGAGATGCCGACGAGCACGATCTTGCCCGGGCCGATCTGGTCGACGAGCTTGCCGGCGATCGGCATGGTGAGCATCGCGCCCAGGCCCTGCGGAGCCAGCAACAGCCCGGCGGCCAGCGTGCCCTCGCCACGCACCTGCAGGAAGTAGCTCGGGAACAGCAGCGCCGCACCGAAGAACGCGATCGCGAACAGCGTCATGGAAACGACAGCGATGGTCAGATTCCGGTTGCGGAACAGGTGCAGATCGACCAGCGGATGCTTGGTGCGCAGCGCGTGGAAGACGAAGGCGACCATGAGCACGACGCCGATGACCGCCGGCACGAGCACGCGGCTGGACGCCACGGTGCCCTTCTCCGGAATCGAGGAGACACCGAAGAGGAACAGCGCCAGACCGGGCGAGAGCAGGAACATGCCGAGCCAGTCGAACGACTCCGACGGGTGCGGCTCGTCCTTCGGGAAGACGTAGTACGCCAACGCGATTGCGACGATGCCGATGGGCAGGTTGATCAGGAAGATCCAGTGCCAGCTCGCCGCCTCGATGAGCCAGCCACCGAGGATCGGGCCGCCGATCGGGCCGAGCAGCATCGGCACACCGAGCACGGCCATCACGCGGCCGACCCGGTGCGGGCCGGCGGCGTGGGTCATGATCGTCATGCCCAGCGGCATCAGCATGCCGCCGCCGAGGCCCTGCAGCACGCGGTAGAAGATCAGCTGCTCGATGCTGGTGGCCGTGGCGCACAGCAGCGAGCCGGCGACGAACAGCACCAGCGCCGCAATGTAGAGCCGCTTGGTGCCGAACCGGTCCGACGCCCAGCCGGTCAGCGGGATCACGGTGGCCAGGGCCAGCGTGTAGCCGGTCATCGTCCACGCGGCGATCGCGTAACTGCTGGAGAACTCGCTCTGGAACGTCGGGATGCCGATCGTCACGACCGTCATGTCGAGGATCGCCATGATCGCGCCGAGCACGACCACGCCGGCGATCTTGAATACGCGCGCGTCGAGCTTGTCGTCGTCGGGCGCTACATCTGCACTTTCATTGGGATGTGGAGGAGATGTCACCGGTTCAGGGTGGCAGGCTCGCCCCGAGAAAGCCAGTCGTTTCCGGGCCCCGAAGGTTTCGCCCCCGAGATTCGGGGTAGGCGGCAACGCGCAGCGCCGCATACCGTCATGTACGCCACGCGGGAGTGACCGTATCGAGCCCGAGCGGAGCCGCCCGCCAGACGCTCGACGCCGACATCGTCACTGCCCGGGCTCCAGGACATCGATCTGGACGGCTGCGACGAACTGGTGGTGCCCACCAACCTCAGCGCCAACGGGCAACGTGACCTGGGCACTGTCTCGGACCACCACCGGCGACTGAACGATGTATCCAGTGACGCCATTGCAAACCTCGACGGGTTCGTGGCCGTCCAGTCGCACTGCTGCGTGGCCTCGGCGCACACAATTCCGGCGGGACACGCCGAGCGGACCTGCGGCGCGCACCATCGCATGCTCGAAATTCGCGCACGGAGGTTAGTGCTGCATGTTTGCGGGGTATCCCTGGGGCATGCTTGGTGCCGCCAAAGACCGTCCCGCCCGAACGTACCGCGGCGCGGACTGGGTCGAGTGGGTGATCGTCCTGGTCGCCTGTGCGGTGGCCATCGTCGGGATCACGTGGCTCACGGGATCGCTCGGAATCGGGCTGCTCGTGGGTCTGGTGCTCGGCGGCGCGTCCGCGGCCGTCATCGCGATTCTGTGACCGCCGCCCGCCCGAGCACGAACACATACGTCACAAACAGCAGCTCGGCGATTACACCGACCGCGATCCGAGCACTCGTCGGCAGGCCCGACGGCGTCACGAACGCCTCGATGACGCCCGATACGAACAGCACCACCACCAGGCCCAACGCGATCGCCGCGGTCGCCCGTCCCTGCCGGGCAACCGCTTCGGCGCGACTGAGCGGGCCCGGGTCGATCAGCGTCCAGCCGAGCTTCAGCCCAGCGCCACCGGCGACGAAAACGGCCGTCAACTCCAGGATGCCGTGGGGCAGGATGAATCCGAAGAAGGCGTCGAGCCGGCCCGCGTAGGACATCAGTCCGCCACTCACGCCGATGCTCACCGCGTTCATGACCAGCACGTATGCGGCCGGAATCAGGAGCGCCCCGGTGAACAGCGCGATCGCCGAAACCCACGCGTTGTTGGTCCACACCTGTGCGGCGAACAGTCCGGCCGGGTGCTCGCTGTAGTACATCTCGAAGGCGCCGCGCGGCGCCGTGTACGCCTCGATGTCGTACCCGGACGCCAGTTCGGCGCGGGCGCTGTGCGAGTTGGCGACCCACGCTCCGACGCCCACCGCGATCGCGATGCAGACGAACGCGACGCCGAGGCACCACTGCCAGGCGCCGTACACCGCGGCCGGAAACCGGACCACGAAGAACGCGGCGAGGTCGCCGCCGATGGTGGTGCGCGGCCGCGCGCTGCGCGCCCGCGCCCGCGCGAGTAGGTCGCTGAGCCCGCTCAGGACGGCCGGATCGGCGGCCTGCGTGTGCAATCGAGCCAGGTGCGCCGATGTGCGCCGGTACAGCGCGATCAGCTCGTCGACTTCGACACCGCTCAATTTGCGTTGCCGCACAAGGGTTTCCAGACGGACCCAGGCCGGCCGATGGCGGTATACGAACGCATCGACGTCCACCCGCGACATGGTACCGGCCGCGGTGATCGCCGAGCTGGATCCGCGCCGCCCCGGATACGCTGGTGTGCGTGTTCACAACCGGGGAGGCGGTACCGCTCGCGCTGTCGGTGGCGCGCGTGCCCACCCGCGCCGCGGCGTTCATGTTGGATCTGATGATTCAGTCGATGCTGCTCGCCGGCCTGCTGCTCCTCGACTTGTTGATCATTTCGCAGCTCGGCGCCGACTCCGCGTTCGTGCAGGTGCTCGTACTGCTGACCGTGGTGACCGTGCTCGTCGGCTACCCGGTGACGTGCGAGACGGTGTGGCGGGGCCGCACCCCCGGCAAGTTTGCGCTCGGTTTGCGGGTCGTGCGCTCCGACGGCGGCTCGCCCGACTTCCGGCACGCGGTTACCCGCGGGCTGGCCGGCGCAATCGTGGACTTCTGGATGCTCGGGTTGTTCGGACTGGTTGCGGTGATCTCGTCCACCTGCTCTCCGCAGGCGCGCCGCATCGGCGATGTCCTCGCCGGCACCGTGGTGGTTCGCACCGACCGGCGCTTGCCCATGCCGAGCCTGCTGATGCCCTCGCCGTGGCTCGGTGCCTGGGCCGCCGGTCTCGATGTGCTGGCACTGCCCGACGATCTGGCGTTCGCGATACGCGAGTACGTCGCGCGCTATCCGAAGCTCACGCCCGCCACCCAGGACACGTTGGGCGTCGCGCTGCTGGTTGCGACGTGTGCACGGCTGCGCACTCCGGAACCGCAGGTGCTCGGCCGGCTGCCGGTGCCGCCGGTGCACGCGCTCGGCGCGGTGCTGGCCGAACGGCAGCGGCGCACGGTCACATCGTTCCAGCGCGCTTGAGTTCCAGATAGGCGTCGGCCAGCTCCGCGGCAAGCCGCTCCGGCGGTGCGGCCACCACCGCAACGCCCTTGCCGCGCAGTGTCTGGCGGACCAGTTCGCGGTCCGCGAGGGTGCCCTCGGCGGCCGCCGCCAGGTAGATGTCGTCGAGCGTGTCGCGCCGCCGCGCAGCGGCGGCCAGGTCCGGGTCGGTCACCGAGACGATCAGTACGTGGTGGCGGCGCACCAACGCGGGCAACACCGGCAGCAGGTACTCGTGCAGCTGTCCGGATTCGACGTTGGTGAACCACACCACCAAACTGCGGCCCCGGCACCGGTGCACGGCCGCGCGCACCAGCGCGGCGCAATCGGTGTCGACGAGCGTCGCCTGCAACCCGGCCATCGCGTGCATCAGCCGCAGCTGCAACTGCTTTCCGCTGACGCCGCGCACCTCGGCGCGCACCTGACGGTCGTAGGCGAGCATGCCGACGGTGTCACCGGCCGCCGCGGCCAGCCCGCCGAGCAGCAGCGCGGCCTCCATGGCGGCGTCGAGCCGCGTGGTGTCGCCCACCCGGCCCGCGCTGACGCGACCGGTGTCCAACAGCAACAACACGTTTCGGTTGCGCTCCGGGCGCCAAGTCCGCACCATGACGTCGTCGGCACGCGCGGTGGCGCGCCAGTCGATCGACCGAACGTCGTCGCCCGCAACGTATTCGCGCACGGAGTCGAACTCCGTGCCCTGCCCGCGGATCAGCGCGACATTGCGCCCTTCGAGATGGCGCAACAAACGCACTCGCGAATTCAGCAGCTTCTCGCTGCGGAAGGCCGGCAGCGCCCGAATCCGGGCCGGCACATCGTGACGCGTCTGCGCGCCGGCCAGCCCGAGTGGACCGATCAGGCGCACGGTGACGGGCCCGGCCACCCGATCGCCACGATGCAGCGGGGTGAGCACGTTGCCGTAGCGCACCAGCTTTCCCGGCGGCACCGACAGCGCGACGCGGCGTCGCTGCGCCTGCGCGCTGCCGGGCCAGTCCTGCCAGAGCATTCCGCGAATCCGCCTCGTATCCTCGTTGCCCACAACCAGTTCCACGTTCGCAGCGGTCCCGAGCCGAACGGTCGTCAGCTCCGGCCGGCGCAGCGAGATGCGGTCGGCACGGGGCGTCATCGTGAAATCGGCGAGCGCGAGCACCACGAGCAGCCCGGACGCCAGCAGCACCCCGAGCCACGACGGCACAACCACCGCGACGAAAACTGCTGCCGCCAGCGCGATCAGCGCGAAACGGCCGGTAAGCACCATGCGCTACACCGGGACCGGCACAGTGTGCAACAGCCCCGACAGCACCGCCTCGGCGCGCACGCCTTCCAGCTCCGCCTCCGGCTGCAACTGCAACCGGTGCCGAAGTGTCGCCACCGCAACGGCTTTCACATCGTCGGGCGTGGTGTAGGTACGCGCATTCAGCCAGGCATAGGCGCGGGCGGCGGCGAGCAGCGCGGTGGCCCCGCGCGGTGAGGCGCCGTGCCGCACGGCGGCCGAACTGCGGGTTGCGCGGCAGATATCCACCACGTAGGCAAGCACTTCCGGCTGCACGGCGACCGTCGCGATCTGGCCGCGTGCGGCCTCGATGTCGGCGCCGCCGGCCACGGCGCGGAGCCCGGCGGCAGCCAGATTCCGCGGATCGAACCCCGCGGCGTGGCGCTGCAGGATCCGGAACTCGTCGTCGCGGCTGGGCAAGGCGATGTCGACCTTGAACAGGAACCGGTCCAACTGCGCCTCGGGCAGCGGGTAGGTTCCCTCCTGCTCGATCGGGTTCTGCGTCGCGATCACCACGAACGGGTCCGGCAATGCCAGGGGCTGCCCATCCACCGAAACCTGGCGCTCCTCCATCGATTCCAGCAGCGCCGACTGGGTCTTCGGGGGCGTGCGGTTGATCTCGTCGGCGAGCAGCAGGTTGGTGAACACCGGTCCGCGGCGGAAGGTGAATTCACCGCTGTGAGGGTCGTAGATCTGCGAGCCGGTGACATCACCGGGCATCAGATCCGGCGTGAACTGCACCCGGCTGTGCGCCACGTCCAGCGCCATCGCCAGCGCCCGCACGAGAAGCGTCTTCGCAACGCCCGGAACGCCTTCCAGCAATACGTGGCCCCGGCACAGCAGCGCGAGCACCAGGTACAGCACGGCGGTGTCGTTGCCGACGACGGCCTTGGAGATCTCGTCGCGCACCGCGGTAAGCGCCGCGATCGCGTGGTTGCCGTTGCCCTCCGTCATGCGCCTGCCACCTCTGCCTCGATTCGTTCCAGTTGTCTCACAACAGCTTCCAATGCCTCGTCGGAGTCCACGGGGGCATCCATCGCGAAGGCCACCGACGCGGCGGGCAGGCCCGTTGCCCGGTGCACCGCGGCCGCGACCGCGGCGGGCGCGGCGTCGCGCGGCAGGCCGAGTTTCGGCCGGATCCGCCGCATCGTGGCGGCTCGCAGCCGCCCGGCCACATGCTCCGGGTCGCGCGCCCGGCGGTACAGGTTTGCCTGCCCGTACATCAGTTCGTTGGCCGGCACCTCGACCGGGCGTGGCTCGCCGACCAGCGCACCGCGCCGCCGTGCGCGCCACACGGCCACCGCCGCAACGGCGATGAGTAGTTGCAGGCCACCGAACGCAACCGGCGCCGGCAGCGTTTCGAAGATGGAGCGATTGCCGCCGACATCGGGCAGCTCCGGGCTGTCGAGATCGCCCGGGTCCGGTGGCGGTCCCGAGGCCGGTGGCGGGCTCGGCGGGGCCGAGGCGAAGAAGAGGATCACCGCCACCACCAGCAAGACGACGACCGCGATCGCGAGGACTATCGCCCACATCCGCGAGTTTCCGATCGGCCGCAATCGCTTTCGGCGCCGGCGCGTCGGCGCGTCGGGCTCGTCGGAGATCTCGGGCTCGGGTGGCGGCGGGGGCGCTTGCGAGAACCGGTCGACCTGGCTGACATACCGAAACTCGAGCTCGCCCGCACTGCGGGTGCCGTACACGACCTCGTCGAAAAGGGCCGCGGTGGACGTCAATCCCGAAGCGTCGGAAGGCAATCGGAAGCCGGCCTGCGCGGCGGCCTCGTGCGCGGTGCGCCCGCGGGCCGGCTCCAGCACGCCGCCCTGCTCCAGCCCGCGCACCACCGCGCGGTACCGCTCACGCACGGCGCGGTTGTAATCCTGATGTGCCGCTGCGGTTTCCGACGCTATTCGATGCTGTTCGGCCGGGCCGAGCCGCGGAACGGGCGGAGCCGGGGTCGGATTCGCGCCGCCGGCGAATCCCAGCGGGGACGGCGTTTCGGTCATGTCGGCACCGGAATGACGACATCGATCGCCTCGCGACGGCACCGCCGGTCCACATAAGCCGTCACCGCGGTCGCCGATTCCACGATCTCGGCCACGCACGCCACCAGCAGGAAGGCGCCGCCGAGCAGACCGATCGCGGCGACGCGCTGGGTGCCGGTGATGTCGGACAGAAACCACGGCACGGCGAGCAACGGCACCAACAGCACCACCATGGTGCCGCGCACGGCGAACCAGATGCCCGCGAGTTCGCCGACGTAACCCACCGAGAGCAGCTTCGATCGCGCGACCGCGGGACGAAACCCGCTGCCCTCGGCGACGATCACCGGTACCGCACAGAACGAACGCGCACGGACGAAGGCCAGCGCGAACGGCACGAACGGCAACGTGACGCACAACAGTCCGGTCGCGATGATCCCGACGCCGAGCAGCGACTGCAACCCGTGCGCCGCCGCGAGGGCCGGCAACCGGCGACGCACGGTCGCGACGGCATCCGGGAACGACATCCCGACGCGCGCCGCACCGACGGCCGTGACGATGCCGCGCAACCACAACCGCGACACCCACGCCGTGACCAGCGCGGCGACCACGACCGTCCACACCGTTGCCGTCGTCGTATCCGACACCGTTGCGAGGAGACCGACGGCCACGAACACCACGGCCAGCGACCCGCCGAGCGCGACGCCCAACGCGGCGCCGACCACGCGCAGATTCGCCTGCACGAGCGCGAAGGGCAGGTCCATGATCTCGCCGAAGCCGAGCGGGCGTATCGGCAGCACCGCGTCGGCTTCCTCCCCGTCGGCTCGCGCGGCGGTTGGTGCGAGCACCGGGCCAGTCTAGCCACGCACCGCCGCCATCCGCCGCGGGACAACGACTTGTCAGGAGCGGCGACGGAACAACTTGTTGCCCAGCCAGACGACCGGATCGTACTTGCGGTCGACGACGCGTTCCTTCATCGGGATGAGCGCGTTGTCGGTGATCTTGATGTGCTCGGGGCAGACCTCACTGCAGCATTTGGTGATGTTGCAGTAGCCAAGGCCGTGCTCGTCCTGGGCCGCGCCACGCCGGTCCCGGACGTCGAGCGGATGCATGTCCAGTTCGGCGATACGCATGAGGTAGCGCGGACCGGCGAACGCTGCCTTGTTGTCGTCGTGGTCGCGCACCACGTGACAGATGTTCTGACAGAGAAAGCATTCGATGCACTTGCGAAATTCCTGGCTGCGTTCCACGTCGATCTGCTTCATCCGGTACTCGCCCGGAGCCAGATCGGCGGGCGGCGTGAACGACGGGATCTCGCGCGCCTTCTGGTAGTTGAAGCTGACGTCGGTGACGAGATCGCGGATCACCGGGAACGTCCGCATCGGCGTCACCGTGATCACCTCCGCCTCGGTGAAGGTCGACATCCGGGTCATACACAGCAGCCGCGGCCGGCCGTTCACCTCGGCTGAGCAGGAACCGCACTTGCCCGCCTTGCAGTTCCAGCGCACCGCGAGATCGGGAGCCTGGGTGGCCTGCAGCCGGTGGATGATGTCGAGCACCACTTCGCCCTCGTTGACCTCCACCGAGAAGTCTTGCAGGGCACCGTCTTCGTCGTTGCCACGCCACACCCGGAACTTGGCCATGTACCCCATGATCAGCTCTGCCTTTCCGGATGCGCCGCCAATTCGGCTTCGGTGTAATACTTTTCGAGCTCGCTGAGCTCGAAGACAGCCAAAAGGTCCGGGCGCATGGGGGTTTGATCTTCGGACGTGACGCTCACGTCGTCGCCGTCGAGCGCACACACCAGCAGTCGCTTGCGCCAGAAGGGATCGGCGCCGGGATGATCTTCACGGGTGTGCCCGCCCCGGCTCTCGGTCCGCTGCAGCGCGGCCTTGGCGACACATTCGCTGACCAGCAACATGTTTCGCAGATCCAGCGCCAGATGCCAGCCCGGATTGAACAGCCGACCGCCCGTGACGGTCACCCGGGCCGCCCGCTCCTGCAGCTCGCGCAACGTGGCCAGCGCCTCCTGCATCTCGGTTTCACGACGAATGATGCCAACCAGATCGTGCATGACCTGCTGCAGATCGTGGTGCACCGCATACGGATTCTCCCGCTCGGCCCCCTTCGGCTCGAACGGCGCGAGCGCCGACTGCACCGCGGACTCGACGGCCTCCGCGCTCACCGTCGGCCGCGCGGCCAGCTCGCGGACATAGGTGGCCGCGCCCAAGCCGGCGCGGCGGCCGAACACCAGCAGGTCCGACAACGAGTTTCCGCCGAGCCGGTTCGAACCGTGCATGCCGCCCGAGCATTCACCGGCGGCGAAGATGCCCGGCACCCGCGCGGCACCGGTGTCCGGATCCACCTCGATGCCGCCCATCACGTAGTGACAGGTCGGGCCGACTTCCATCGGTTCCTTCGTAATGTCCACGTCGGCAAGCTCTTTGAACTGGTGATACATCGACGGCAGACGTTTGAGGATCTCCGCGGTGGGCAGCCGGGATGCGATGTCGAGGTACACGCCGCCGTTGGGCGTGCCACGGCCCGCCTTCACCTCGGAGTTGATGGCCCGGGCCACCTCGTCGCGAGGCAGCAGATCCGGGGTGCGCCGTGCGGTTCCCTTGGTGTTGCCGGAGCGTGAATCTTCCAGCCACTCTTCGGCTTCGGCCTCGGTTTCGGCGTAGCGGCCCTTGAACACCGGGGGGATGTATTCGAACATGAAGCGCTTGCCCTCGGTGTTCTTCAAGACACCGCCGTCGCCGCGCACGCCCTCGGTGACCAGAATGCCCTTCACGCTGGGCGGCCACACCATGCCTGTCGGGTGGAACTGCAGGAACTCCATGTTGATCAACGTGGCACCGGCCCGCAGGGCCAGCGCGTGCCCGTCGCCGGTGTACTCCCAGGAGTTCGACGTCACCTTGTAGGCCTTGCCGACGCCCCCGGTGGCCACCACCACTGCGGGCGTTTCGAACAGGACGAGGTTGCCGGTCTCGCGCCAGTACCCGAAGGCACCTGCGATCCGTTCGCCGTCTTTGATCAGCTCGGTGATCGTGCATTCGGCGAATACCTTGATGCGCGACTCGTAGTCGCCGGTGGCCGCGTAGTCCTCCTGCTGCAGCGACACGATCTTCTGTTGCAGCGTGCGAATGATCTCCAGGCCCGTGCGGTCGCCGACATGCGCCAGCCGCGGATAGGTGTGCCCACCGAAGTTGCGCTGGCTGATCCGCCCGTCGGGCAGCCGATCGAACAGCGCGCCATACGTTTCCAGCTCCCACACCCGGTCCGGGGCTTCCTGGGCGTGCAGCTCGGCCATGCGCCAGTTGTTGAGGAACTTGCCGCCGCGCATGGTGTCGCCGAAGTGGGTCTGCCAGTTGTCGCGGTCGTCGGCGTTGCGCATCGCCGCGGCGCAGCCGCCCTCGGCCATCACGGTGTGCGCTTTGCCGAACAGCGACTTGCAGACCACGGCCACCGACAGACCCGCCTCGCGGGCCTCGATGACCGCGCGCAGGCCCGCGCCGCCGGCGCCGATCACGACCACGTCGTAGGCGTGCCGCTCCACTGCACGTGCGGAGCCTGTGGATTGAGCAGACGACTCGGTCATGAACGTCCTAGTTGAAGATTCGGAAATCGGAGATCGTGTCGCTCGCCACGAGCATCACGTAGAAATCTGTGAACATCAACGTGCCCAACGTGATCCACGCCAGCAGCATGTGCCGGGTGTTGAGCTTGGACACCTGCGTCCACATCCAGTACCGCACCGGGTGTTTCGAGAAATGCTTCAGCCGACCGCCGGTGATGTGCCGGCAGGAGTGGCAGCTCAGGGTGTACGCCCACAGCGCAATCACGTTGACCCACAACACGATCGTGCCGAGGCCGAGCCCGAATCCACCGTCGCGGCCGTGAAAGGCGAGGATCGCGTCGTAGGTGTTGATCACCGAGACGATCATCGCCACGTAGAAGAAGTAGCGGTGCACGTTCTGCACGATCAGCGGCAGCCGCGTTTCCCCGGTGTAGCGCGCATGCGGCTCGGCCACCGCGCAGGCCGGCGGTGAGAACCACACGCTGCGGTAGTAGGCCTTGCGGTAGTAGTAGCAGGTGAGCCGGAACCCGAGCAGGAACGGCAACACCACGAAACCCAGCGGGATGAACCCGGGCAGCTCCGGGAACGGGGTGCCGAAGTGGGCCGATCCCGGCACGCACGAATCACTCAGGCAGGGCGAGTAGAACGGCGTCAGATACTGATACTCCGGTACCCAGTACGCAGCCCGCGTGAACGAGCGCACCGTGGCATAGACGACGAAGGTGGCCAGCCCCAGCGTGGTGAGCAGCGGGGCGAGCCACCAGCGGTCCGTGCGCAGGGTGCGCTCGGCGATTCGAGCGCGCGTCGGGCCAAAGACTCCGGTCGATTTCTGCGACGATGCGCGACCGTTTCGCGCTGTCGCTGACGGCGCGCTCAACGACACACGCCCCTCTGTGCGGACATGATTCCCTCCGGCTACCGGTGTGACGCAGAGCACGTTACTGACCGACGTTTACCCATATTTCGGGAATCGACCGCGTCGAGAGAATGATCTGCGTCACACTCGGCGGAGCCGAGCTACTTGGTGCGTTCGCGCGAGTGGAAACCCAGCCCCTCGTCCTGCGCGCCCATCCATGCCGCCTCGTCGGACCGGCTGTCGGGAACGTAGATCACGGCCCGCTGCTCGGAGCCGCGGGTGGCCGGCGGTGGCGCCTCTTCGAAGTCCGCGAAGTCCATGTCGAGGCGCTCGAGGTCGTTGACCAGGCGCTTCATCGACTTGGCGTCGCCATAGCGGGAGTGCAGCGCGGCAATCCCTTGCCGCAGCTGACCGATAGTCCGCCGAACTTCGTCGATTTCGAGTGAAGACATAGGTTCCTCCTGCGCCCGGTGTGCCGTACACCACATTGTGACAATGCCCACAGTACGGCAAGGTCTGCCGTCGCGCCGGGTACCCGTCGACGCGCGGTAACCCGCAGCTCTAGCCGGCGAGCGACGCCGGCGCACTGCGGCGGGTTCGGTGCACCAGATTCATGATGTGCGCAGCCACGTCGGCGGCGCGATCGAGAATCAGCCCGTGTCCGGCGCCGTCGACGCAGACCAGTTGAGCATCACGCAGGCGTTGCGCGATCGCCGCCGAGTGCTCGAACGGTGTCACCTGGTCCGCCTCACCACACAGCACGAGTGTCGGAATATCCAGTGTGGCAAGCGTTTCCGTCTCGTCGAAGGCCACGATCGAGTCCAGGAAGCTCGACATGGTCACCACCGAAGTCTCGTTGAGCAACGCGTTGGCCAACGCCAGGATCCCCGGGTGTGCCGCCCGGCGCACGATCGGTGCACACGCGAAGCGGCCCAGCTGGCGCGAGGTGTGCATGGCGTTCGGAGCGCGGCGCACCGCGGCGCGCAGCACCCTTACCACCGGGTGGCTCAGCAGCCGGCCCAGCCCGAGCGTGGCCACCCCGCTCGCCGCCGACGCAATCAGCCCGATGCCCACCACGCGCCCGCCGAGCTGCTCGGCGAACAGCCGTGCGTACGCCATCGCGGTCATTGCGCCCATCGAATGTCCAACCAGCACAACCGGTCCCGACGGGGTCGTGGCCTCGAGCACCGCATGCAGATCACGGGCGAGCTGATCGATCGTGTACGTTTCCACGTCCGCATGGCCGGAGGCGCCATGGCCCCGATGGTCGTAGCAGATCATCCGGACGTCCGCATCGGCCAGATGCGCACGCAGCACCGCCCACGACTGGGCGTGCAGGCAGTGGCCGTGCACGAACACCAGCGTCACCTCGGCGTCGCGGCGCCCGAACTCCTGCACGGCCAGGGGTACGCCGTCGTCGGCGTAGACCGTCGTCAGCATGTACCCTCCCCGGTTCGCTCGATGCTTGTCTGTCGCACGGCGTTCACCGGTCGTTACGACGATCTACCCGTTTCTAGCGGTGGTAATAGATTTGGGATTCCGCATCGCTCTCTACGTGCATCTAGCGCGGCGAGAAGATGCCCGTAGAGTTCGCAATGCGATCGCGGTTCGCGTCGTCAGCGAACTCTCAAGCTGTCTAGCGTGAGAACTAGATTGCCGTAGACACGCCTACCGACGTCGGCACCGACATCTATGGAACTGTTGGGCACCAGCTAGATATGCCTAGATTTCCCTAGCGGGTCGACGGCAGATACGGGCGCAGCACGTTCGTCTCGGTCGAGGCACCCGGCTGCCATTCGGCGATCCAGGGCCCGGTGCCCTCCGACTGATCCAGCACTCCCTGCTCGAGCCAGGCGTAGCGGCCGTCGAGCACGCCCTTGGCGAGGTCGGTGTCGACGTCGTCGGTGTTGTCCCACAGGGCCGCGAACAGCCCGTTCACCCGCACCCGCGCCTGTTGACAGAACGCGTCGGCGAGTTCGACACCCGCGTCGCGGCCGGCCGTACGTTCCTGCTGCGCGCGCACGCACACCGCTGCCATGGCGAACAGCTCGGCACCGACGTCGACGATCCGGCCGAGGAAACCCTGCCGGTACTCCAGCTTGGCCTGCCAGCGCGCCATCCCGTACAGCATCGACCTGGCGAGCTTGCGGGCGTTGCGCTCGACGAACCGCAAATGCGTTGCCAGCGAACCGAATTCGCTGTACGACGTGGGCAGCTGGCCCTTGCCTGCGGCCAGTTGCGGTGCCCATTTGGCATAGAAGCCGGCCGCACCCACGGCCGCCTTCGCCTTGGCTTTGGCGCCGGCCTCCGGATTCACCAGGTCGCCCGCCGCAGTCACGTGGGCGTCGGACGCCTCGCGCGCGACGAGCAGTCGCATGATTTCGCTGGAACCCTCGAATATGCGGTTGATCCGCAAGTCTCGAATGAGCTGTTCGGCCGGAACTGCCCGCTCGCCACGGGCTTTCAGCGATTCGGCGGTTTCATAGCCGCGCCCGCCCCGGATCTGCACGAGTTCGTCGGCGATGAGACAGCCCATTTCGCTCGCCCACAATTTCGCCAGCGCTGCCTCGATACGGATGTCGTTGCGGCCCTCGTCGGCCATTTGCCCGGACAGATCGAGAATCGCCTCCAACGCATACGCGGTGGCCGCCATGAACGACAGTTTCTGCGCCACGGCGGCATGCTTACCGACCTGGCGACCCCACTGCACGCGCGCCGCCGACCATTCGCGGGCGATCTTCAGGCTCCATTTCGCGGCCGCGGCGCACAATGCCGGAATGGCAAGGCGGCCCGCGTTCAGCGTGGTGAGCGCGATCTTGAGGCCGTCACCCTCCCGGCCGACGAGCTGATCGGCGGGAACGAAGACGTCGTGCATCCGGGTGACCCCGTTTTCGATGCCGCGCAGGCCCATGAAGGAATTGCGGCGTTCGACGGTGATCCCGGGCGCATCGGCTTCCACTATGAACGCCGAAATCCCGCCGCGGTGCCCCGGGCTCTTCGGCACGCGCGCCATGACCACGAGCAATTCGGCAACCACGCCGTTGGTCGTCCACAGCTTGACGCCGTCGAGGCGATACCCGCCGTCGGTGGGTGTGGCGGTGGAGGCCATCCGCGCCGGATCGGATCCGACATCCGGCTCGGTCAGCAGGAACGCGCTGATCGCGCCACGGGCGCAGCGCGGCAAGAACTTTCGCTTCTGTTCGGGTGTGCCGGCCAGCTTGAGCGGCTCGGGCACGCCGATGGACTGATGGGCGGACAGCAGTGCGCCCAGGCTCGCGTGCACCGAACCGACGAGCATGAGCGCCTTGTTGTAGGCCACCTGCGACAGCCCGAGCCCACCGTATTCGGGCGGAATCTTGAGTCCGAAGCAGCCGAGTTCGGCGAGGCCGGCCACGTATTCGTCGGGAATGCGCGCGTCGCGTTCGATGACGGACCCGTCGAGAGTTTCGCAATAGGTGCGCAACCTCGTCAGAAACGCCTCGGTGTGCGCGGCGTCCGCCTCCGACGGCGTCGGGAACGGATGTATCAGCTCCAATTCGAAGCGGCCGAGAAACAGCTCTTTCGCGAAAGAGGGTTTGGCCCATTCGGTTTGCCGGGATTCTTCGACGAGGGCGCGGGACTGCGCTTCGGTTGCCTCGACTCGCTGTGTAACCATCGCTGGCCTCCTGAACGAGATTTCGCGTGGTGTTACTGACGAGTAGTTTTCTCCTCCACACGCGCGGACGCAACCACTTCCCGGCGGACCGCACCCGTCCGCTCAACCGATATAGTTCAGCCAACTTCCGGCATCGGCGCCGAGGCCCCGGCGTTCGCCCGCGCGGGGCGCCAAGATCACCGAATGACCTGCAGCTTTCGCCTCGCGAGGTTCACAATTGCGTCGAAGGGAGGTGCCATGGTTCGCAGCAGACCGGCCGCGATACTGCTGACGATCATGCTCACAGTCGCCGCCTGTATGAATTCGTCACAGCGCGGCGTCGAAGTATTCACGTGGTGGACCACCCCCGACGACAAGCTCGCGCTCGATGCTCTGGCACAGGTCTTCGACGAGCAGCATTCCGACTACACCTTCGTCAACAGCGTGGTTGCGGGCGGCTCCGGGGTGACCGCCCGCGACGTGCTGTCGTCGCGGATTCGCAGCGGCCAGCCCCCGGACACCTTTCAGGCGCACGCCGGCATGGAACTCGCCGACTTCGCCAAGGCCGGCCAGATCGCCGACATCCGCGATCTTTACGCCGAAAATGGTTGGGACAGAATCTTTCCCGCCAAGCTGTTGGAGCTGATCACGCTCGACGGCAAGATCTATTCGGTGCCGTCGAACGTGCACCGCGCGAACTTGATATGGGCGAACACCGAGGTGATCCGCAAGGCCGGTTTGGATCCGTCGACCCCGCCGCAGGGCATGTCGGAGTGGTTCGCCGCGCTGGACCGGATCAAGGCCGCCGGCTTCGTCCCGCTCGCCGTCGGGAAATCCTGGACGCAAGTGCACCTGCTGGAAACCGTGCTGCTCGCCCATCTCGGGGCGGCGGCGTACACGGGCCTGTTCGACGGTCGTACCGACTGGGCGGGACCGCAGGTGCAGGCCGCCGTGCAGGACTACGCCACGTTGCTCAGTTACGCCAACCCGGACCGCGACACCCTGGAAGCCAACGATCAGACGCAGTTGGTGATCGACGGCAAGGCCGCGTACACGGTGATGGGCGACTGGGCCGAGCCGATCTTCACGCGTCAGAAGCAATTGCTGGACGTCACCTACACGGTCGGCCCGGTACCGGGCACGGAGGGCATCTTCGACTTTCTGGCCGACTCGTTCGCGCTGCTGGTCGGCGCCAAGAATCGCGACGGTGCGCGCGCCTGGCTGCTCACCGTCGCCAGCGCCGAAGGCCAGCTCGCGCTCAGCCGCGCGAAGGGCTCGATCCCGGCGCGCGTCGACATCGACCCCAGCGGATTCGGCCCGTACCAGCGCCGCGCCCTCGACGATTACACGAGAAGCGAGGTCGTGCCTTCGCTCGCGCACGGCACCGCGACATCGGTCACCTGGCTTGCCGACGTTACCGCCGCCGTCGCCGCCTTCAGCCGCAACAACGACGTCGTGGCGCTACGCGCCGCGTTGATCGCGGCCGCCACCCGCGGCGCCGCGCTCAGGCCGGCGGCGGGGGGCAGATGAAAACGGGCCCGAACGGCAGAATCAGGTTCACGGTGTCGGAAGCAAACCGGCACAAGCCGTAGTTGACCTGAACCGCCGCATCGGCGGAGCCGCTCGCCGAGCCCGTGGCCGAACCGGTGATGCCGGAGCCCGAATCGCCCGAGCCGCTGGACGCGGCGGCCAAGGGCGCGGCGCCGGAGGCGATGGCTGCGGCCAACAGTGCCGTCATCGCGGCTTTCGCTGGGAGACCAACCGAACGCATGTCTTGCCTTTCCTGCGAAATCGGCACCAGGCGGGCCGCCGCTGGTGCACGAGTGTACCCACCGACGACCGGTTTCCCGGCGACGTCAGGGCAGACAGGCGGAGGGACGCGCGGTGGGCGTCCAGGCGTGCGTGATGAGACCGCCCAGGTAGCAGAACACGAACTTCGCCATGCCCAGCGTCTCCGGGTCCGCAGACCCCGAGCTCGATCCGGTGGCGCTCGACCCGGTACCTGCCGAACCGGTCGCGGCGTAGGCGGCCGGCGCCCCCACCGTTCCAAACGTGAGTGCTGCCGCTACAAGAACACTGGCCGTCCAACGCACGGTGATCACCTTCCAAGTCCCGACTTGTCGAGGTTTTTACCACGCGGAAGTGAAATCGGAAACTGGAACGCTTCAGTCTGTCTGACTGCGGAGGTAGCGACCGAAGTGCGGCACGGTGAATCCGATGCTGCCGCGCTCGGCCGAATAGATGAGCCCCTTCTTGATGAGCCCGTCGCGCGCGGGCGACAACGATGCCGGCTTGCGCTCCAGGTGTTTTGCGATCGCCGCCGTCGCGACGGGGCCGTCGTCGCCCGCCAGATCGGCCATCGCACGCATGTACTCCCGCTCCGCCGGAGTGGCACGCTCGTACCGAGATCCGAAGAAACCGACGGCCAATTCCTCCTCGGCGGTAGGCGCGGCGACCTCGACATCCTCGGCGGTGATCGGGCTGTCGGGGGCCAGATCCCAGGTGGCCTTGCCGTAGGCCTGCACGAAATACGGATAGCCGTCGGCCTTGACGTACAGCGCGTCGAGCGCCTCGTCGGTGTACTTGACGTCCTCGCGCTCGGCGGGCGCGATCAGCGCCACGTCGGCGGACTCGCGGTCGAGGCGGTCGATGCGGTGATAGCTGAACAACCGCTCGGAGTAGCTCTTCGACGCCGACAGCACCGCGGGCAGGTGCGGCAGTCCGGCGCCCACGACGATCAGCGGCGCGGCGTCCTGACTCAGTTCGTGGCAGGCACCGCAGATGGCCGAGACGTCCGCCGCGCCGATGTCCTGCATCTCGTCGATGAAGATCGCGATGCCCACGCCGACGTCGCGGGCCAGCGCCGAGGCGTCGAGCAGCAGTTCCACGAGGTCGATCTCGATGTCGCCGGAATCGGCGCGGCCGCTGACCGTCGGCACGTCGATGCCCGGTTGCCAGCGTTCGCGCATGCCCTTGTCGGCGCTGGCCCGCAGGGCGAACGCCTTGAGGGTGCCGAGAAAGTCGTCGACCCGTTCCGGATCGCGGTGCGCGGTGGCGATCGCGCGGATCGCCATGTGCAGCGCCGAGGACAACGGGCGGCGCAGATCCTGATCGGGCCGGGCTTCGATCTTGCCGGTGCCCCATCCGCGCGCGACGGCCGCCGAGCGCAACTGGTTGAGCAGCACCGTCTTTCCGACGCCGCGCAGTCCGGTGAGCACCACACTGCGTTCGGGCCGGCCGCGCGCGATGCGCTCGAGCACGACGTCGAACGCCGTCAACTGCTTGCCCCGGCCCGCCAGCTCGGGCGGGCGCTGACCGGCGCCGGGAGCATAGGGATTGCGCACCGGATCCATGTGCCGACGATAAGACGCAATCGTCGGAATCTGGGGATGTCTAGGGCGTGTCCTAGATGTCGCCAGATTGCGCGGAGAACGCGCCGCGGGACGGACAATTCGGACCGATGATCATGCGTATCGCGCATGACACGCCGAATGTTTCACCCTCCGCTGGACAACCGCGGAGGCGCCTCGTAATCTTCTCGTGACTTCGCGCCTACCCGTCACACCGTGACAACGCGAGTCACCGCCTAATCGGAACTCCGTCAGGAGACCCGAGCCGGGGACCCACCGCAGTATTGGGGTGAATCTCTGCGGCCTGAAACGGGCCGCGGGGTAGGGCACTCTTCCAGCCCGAACCCGTCAGCTAACTCGGTCGGCGGACAGGGAGAAACGGGGAACCGTGGGTAAGCACAGGCTGAAACAGGAGTCGCGACTTCCGATTTCCGTGCGAGGAGCCGTCGTCGCCGGCTCGGTCATCGCCGGAACGGTTGGACTCCCCGCCGCACAGGCGGCCGCCGCAACAATCGAGATTCCAGGTCTCGGCAAGTGGGACGTGCCCGACATGCCGGGCCTGCCGCCGACCGTCACACTGCCCGCCGTCGCTCCGATGGCACCGCCGCCGGCGCCGTTCTCGGCTCCGATGCAGGCCGCGCCGACGAACATCGGCCAGAAGGCTCTCGACGCCGCCAAGACCAAGATCGGCACCTACTACGCGTGGGGCGCTGCCGGCCCGAACGCCTTCGACTGCTCCGGCTTGGTCCAGTGGGCCTACAAGCAGGCCGGTGTCTCGGTGCCGCGCACTTCCTACGACCAGGCCCGCGCGGGCGCGCCGGTCTCGATCGCCGATCTGAAGCCGGGCGACATCGTCATCACCAACGGTGGCGGCCACGCCGCGCTCTACGCGGGCGACGGCCAGATCCTGCACGCTTCCGTGGCCGGCACCCCGGTGCAGTACGCGCCGCTGCGCGAGCAGACGTTCTACGCCGCACGCCGCCTGTAGCTCGTACCTCGTGTCCGAAGGCCCGTCCATGGTGGCGGGCCTTTGTGCTGTCGGTCGTACTGTGTGAGACATGGAATCGGTTCGCGTCGACGTCTGGGTGTGGGCGGTCCGGCTCGCCAAGACTCGCTCGGCCGCTGCCGCCGCCTGCCGGGGCGGACATGTTCGGGTGAATGGCGTTTCGGCCAAACCCGCCACCGCGGTGAAACCGGGCGACGAGGTCCGGGTGCGCCTCGAGGGACGCGAACGGATCGTCGACGTGGTGCGGGTACTGCACGAGCGCGTCGGCGCCGCGATCGCCGCCGAGTGTCTGATCGACCGCTCGCCCGCGCCGCCACCGCGCGAGATCGTCGCGTCGCTGCCGGTGCGCGACCGCGGGGCCGGACGGCCGACCAAACGCGACCGCCGCGAGACCGATCGCCTCCTGGGCCGCACCCCGCACTGACTCCGAAGCGACCTGGACCGCTGGGCGGCGTCGAATTTCGCAGACCCACCACATTGTCACAGACGTAGCAGGGGCTGCGAAGGTGGACGGAGTCTGCGAGAGGATGAAGCGGTGACAGTCGATGCGGCGACGATGGCGAGGCTCGGCGAGGCGGTCCGGGATCTGAGTGCTCCGGTGGGGGTGCTGGATCTGGACGCGTTGGATGCCAATGCCGACGATCTGATGCGCCGCGCCGCCGGTAAGCCGATCCGGGTGGCCAGCAAGTCGGTGCGCTGTCGCGACGTGCTGCGCCGGGTACTCGCGCGCGACGGCTTTCGCGGCATCCTCGCCTACACGCTCGCCGAGGCGCTGTGGCTGGCCGACGAGTTCGACGACATCGTCGTCGGCTATCCGACGGGCGACCTCGCGGCCCTGCGCGCGCTGGGCGCCGATTCCACAGCCGCCCAACGCATTACGCTGATGATCGACGACCCAGCGCAGCTCGACCTGATCGAACATGTGGTGTCGGCGCCGGTTCGGGTGTGCCTGGATTTGGATGCCTCGCTCGAGCTGGGCGGCGGCCGGGTCCACATCGGCGCCCGTCGCTCACCGTTGCGCACGCCGGATCAGGCCGTCGATTTGGCGCGTAATATACTGCGCCGCAAGCAGTTTCAGGTCGTCGGCTTGATGTGCTACGAGGCGCAGATCGCCGGTGTCGGCAACGATGCGGGTTCCCTGCCCAATCGGACCGCCATTCGCGCGATGCAAATGCTGTCCGCGCGCGAGCTGCGTGATCGACGCGCACAGGTGGTGACCGCCGTGCAGGACGTGACGCGGCTCGAGTTCGTCAACGGCGGCGGCACCGGCAGCGTCGAGGCCACCGCCGCCGAGCCCGCCGTCACCGAAATCGCCGCCGGCTCGGGGCTTTACGGCCCCACATTGTTCGACACGTACCGGCATTTCCAGCCTCGGCCCGCCGCCTTCTTCGTTCTCGATGTAGTCCGCAAGCCCACACCCGACATCGCTACCGTGCTCGGCGGCGGCTGGATCGCCTCCGGCGCGACCGGCGCGGACCGCCAGCCCACCCCCGCCTGGCCGCCGGGGCTCGCACTCACCGACCTCGAGGGCGCCGGGGAAGTGCAGACCCCGCTCACCGGAGCCGGCGCGCTGCGCGTGGGCGACCGAGTCTGGTTCCGGCACACCAAGGCCGGTGAACTGTGCGAACACCTCAACGAGTTGCACGCGATCGGCGAAGATTCGACTCGGACCGCGATCGCCACCTATCGCGGCGAGCGACAGGCCTTCCTGTGATCGGAGCATCCCGGACCAGGGCGTGTGCACGGCGCAGTAGCGTCGGACTACCTATCGGACAGGTTCGACGATCCGACGGCGGCCAGCCGCGCGGCGCGGGCGCGTAGGTACCGCTGACGCGGCACGCTCGACGTGAGCTGCGCCGCCTGCTCGTACGAATTCTTCGCGGCCGCAACGTCTCCCGACATCTCGAGCAGATGTGCGCGCACGGCGTGGAACCGGTGGTGGGTACCGAGCCGCGGCTCCAGGGCGCGCAGTTTCGCCAACCCGACCACCGGGCCCACCGCCATCGCGACCGCGACCGCCTGGTTGAGCTCCACCATCGGGTTGTCCGACATGCTCGCGAGCACTCCGTACAGCGCCGCGATCTGCGGCCAGTCGGTGTCGGCCGCGGTGGGCGCCTCGTCGTGCAGCGCCGCGATGGCCGCCTGAATCTGGTACTGCCCCACCGGACCTCGCTGCATCGCCGTCGTCACCAGTTCGGTGCCCTCGGCGATGGCGGCGCGGTCCCACAGGTCGCGGTCCTGCTCGTCCATGGGCACCAGCTCGCCACCCCGATTCACCCGCGCCGCACGTCGGGCGTCGGTGAGCAACAGCAGCGCCAACAACCCGGCCACCTCGCTGTCGTCGGGTCGCATCCGGTGCACCATCCGCGTCAAACGGATTGCCTCCCCGGACAATTCGGCGCTCTGCAGGTTGGGTCCCGACGTAGTCGCGTAGCCCTCGTTGAAGATCAGGTACAGCACGTGCAGGACCGCCGCCAACCCGTCCGAGGGCATCCGAAACGCCGCACCGCTGTCCTTGATCGCCTTCTTGGCACGCGAAATGCGCCGCGCCATCGTCGTTTCCGGGACGAGGAAGGCACGGGCGATCTCGCCCGTCGTCAAGCCACCCACCGCACGCAACGTGAGCGCGATCTGCGACGCCGGGGTCAGCGACTCGTGGCAACACAGAAACAACAGCACCAGCGAATCGTCGCTGCCCGGGACCGCCCGATCCGCCGCCGGCGCCAGCCAATCCTCGGGCAGCACCCGTTGCGCCACCGCGTGTTCCCGCTCCCGCCGCGACTGGTCGCGGCGCAACAGGTCGGTGAGCCGGCGCGCCGCGACCGTGATCAGCCAGGCGCGCGGACTGTCCGGCACGCCCTCGTCGGGCCACTGGGTGGCCGCCGCGAGCAGCGCCTCCTGCACGGCATCCTCGGCGGTGTCGAAGTTGCCGTAGCGGCGCACCAGCGCACCGAGCACCTGCGGCGCAAGGTCGCGCAGCAGGCGCTCGATGTGATTGTCAGGCCTCCGGACCATCGGGGGCGGACTCGCCGATCGGCCGAATGTCGGCAAACGTGGTGCTGGCGAGTGCCGCGGGTGCCGGGCACTTGGCCAGCTTCGCACCGATTTCCGTTGCGCGGTCGAAGCTTTCGCACTCCACGATCCAGAATCCGGCAAGCACCTCTTCGGTTTCGGCGTACGGCCCGTCGGTGACGACGATCTCGTCGGTGCCGCTGATGCGCCGCGACAGCACCGGCGCCTCCAGCCCGTAGGTGGCGACGAGTTCACCCGACTCCTCGAGTTCCCGATTGAACTTCGTCATGAATTCGACCATTCCGCCGAACTCTTCGGGCGTCCAGGCCGGGGCGCCGGGCTTGCCCGCCATGCCGTCGTACTCGCGCTGCGATGCATAGGTCAAGATCATGTATTTCATGGCTTCATCCTTCTCCGGTCCGGCACCCGTGCGGTGCCGTTCAGCGGAGACGTCGAAGCCCGACCTCGATTCCGGACACGCTCCGGCAGGATTCTCAGGCCGCGCGCAGGACCCGCTGCGAACGCGCGTGCGCGGCGGCAGCAAGGGCGCGCTCACGTTCGGCGTCCGGGCCACCCAGGGAGGCCAGGTGCTCGTGCAGCCGTGATTTGGCCTCGAACCAGGCGGCCACGGTGCTGGCAGGCGCATCGGCAGCGGGACGACCGACCGACAGCGCGGTCATCTCGATCAGCACGTTCATCTCGGTCCTCCTTTTCCGATGCTGGCGCTGAGTCCTACTCTTCCGTCGCCAGCAAGCTTCCTACCGTTACGTCGAACCGGAAACTCATTTTTCGACATGCTTGTGGTGGAATCGGAAAATTCGATGCCGTTTGGTTGTCACATCGCGTGGCGCCGCGGTGTCCGAGGGATATGCAAACCATCACCGTCGAACGCGTGATCGCAGCTCCCCTGGAAGCCGTCTTCTCCTGGGTTGCCAACCAGGACAATTACATTCATGCGCCGATGGTGTTTCGGCAGCGGCTGGTGCGCCCCGGCGTGCACGGCGGTTACAGCGCCGGCGCCGAGCATGTCCGGTGGCTGGCGATCGGCTGGTTTCGCGAATCGGTGACGGCGATCGATCCGCCGCACACCATCGACTACGCGGTGGATCGCAGCTTCCCGCCGTCCCGCCACGAATCCGGACGCCTCACCTTCACCGCGGTGCCGGCGGGCACCCATGTGCACTGGACGACGACCGCACAGATACGGATTCCGCTGATCGGCGACGCGGCAACCCGGATCGTCGGCCGCCCGCTGACCACCGCCCTGTTCTCGCAGGTACTTGCCGCCGCCGACCGGGCGCTGACCTAGGGCTGCGAATTCTCGATCTCGGCGAGCATGTCCTGCGCCCGCGCCAACTCCTCGGGTGTCGCGGTCGCCCCGAAGCGCCGCAGCCCGGTCTCGAGCACCCGTTGCGCGGTGGCGTCGTCGTTCTTGAAGTCCATGAAGATGCGGGCGTTGTCGAGCACCTTCGACAGACCCGCCAGCTGCTTGGCGCCGCCGTATTCCGGATCGGGCTCACCGTGCCGTATGTAGATGACGCCGTTGCCGACCGGGTCGACCACGGTGAACCGGGTCTGGCCGGGGCGAAAGCGGGTTATGCGTGGCCGCCCCTGCGCGGGCACGCGCCCGAAACGTGCCTTGAGCGCCGCTTTGAACTCCGCGTGCAACTGCGCCGCGTCGTCGACCATGACCAGACAGCCCAGGTACGCCTGCTCGGCGGTGAGATCTGCGAGTTTCGGAGTGGGTCCGAAGTGCAGCACCGCCCCGTCCCGCTCGACGACGCCGTAGGTGTACGGCCGGTGCATCTCGTAGGTGACCACGTAACCGAGAGCCGTGTAGAAGTCGAGGGTTTCACGCAGGTTCCCCGACCACAGGACTGGGATCGATTGCACGCTGTTACTCCTTACGTCGTACGTTGAGCGTAAGGCAACGATCCTTTGGTCCTGCTGCGAACGATCGGTCCTCGACGTCGCCGAGCCGCTGCGCGCAGCGATCCACCTTGCAGTCTGGGTCCAGGTATCGACCGCGGCGTGATGCACGCCGCGCGATACGCGCGGGACTGAGCGCCCACTTTCGAAGCTTGCGAGGCACATTCGGCCATCTCGACGCTGAAAGTGGGCGCTCAGTCCGAGCGGCCCACGGTGACAGCGGTGCGATGTGATCCAGGCAGCTACCGCGCCAGCACCGCCGTCGTCACCGCGGCGCCCGTCATGCCCAACTCGTGCGCCCACACGTCGAGCCAGCCGTGCAGCGTGGCGTCGTGGCCGTCGGCGGTGAGCTCCTCCGAGAGCAGCACCCCGACGAGGGCTTGGTTCTGGTTGACCACGCGGCCGGGCAGCCAGCTCAGGATCCACCAGTCTTCGGTAGCTTGCGTGGCGTAGTGCGGTGTGGAGTCGCTGACGATGCGGTCTTCGTCGATGGTGATCAACGAAATTCTCCTGAAGGTGTTGGTACTCAACCTCTTTCGAGCCTATCGCTGCGGTGCACGATCGCCGCGCCGGTGGAACGTTTCAGCCCCGCGCCATGTCGACGAATCGGCTCAGGTGCAGTTGGTGGGCGACCGTGATCGTCGCGGTGGGCCCGTTGCGGTGCTTGCCGAGGATCAGATCGGCCTCGCCGCCGCGGGGATCGTCGCGCTCGAAGGCATCCGGGCGGTGCAGCAGGATGACCATGTCGGCGTCCTGCTCGAGCGAGCCGGACTCGCGCAGATCGCTGACCATCGGGCGCTTGTCGGTGCGCTGCTCGGGGCCACGGTTGAGCTGGCTGATCGCGACCACGGGCACCTCGAGCTCCTTGGCGAGCAGCTTGAGCGAACGGGAGAACTCGGACACTTCCTGCTGGCGCGACTCCACTTTTTTGCCCGACGTCATCAGCTGCAGGTAGTCCACCACCACCAGCTTCAGGTCGTGGCGCTGCTTCAAACGCCGTGCCTTGGCACGGATTTCCATCATCGTGAGATTCGGTGAGTCGTCCACGAACAGTGGCGCCTCGGCGATCTCGCTCATCCGCCGGGCCAGGCGCGTCCAGTCGTCGTCGCTCATCCGGCCGGCGCGCATGTCGCCGAGCTTGATCTTGGCCTCGGCGGACAACAACCGCATGACGATTTCGGTGCGGCTCATTTCCAGCGAGAAGATCACGCTCGCCAACCCGTGCTTGACCGAGCACGACCGCATGAAATCCATGCCGAGCGTGGAGTTGTGGGTGGGCACCATGCTGCGCCCGGCCAGATACAGGTGCGCGGGATTGTCCACCTCGACGCAGCGCACCGGCACGCTGGGCATCCGGCGCACGTCCACGATGTAGCGCGCGACCGCCCGATCGGCGGCGTATCCGACGCGACGTTCCTTGTGCTGCAACAACTTCGACGGCAACGCGAACACGTCGTCGTCAGCGTGGAAGACCAGCTTGACCTCTTCGCCGCGGGCTTTGCGCCGGTGCACGTGATATCCGAGCCCGGCAAGCAGCTCGGACACGCTGTCGGCCATAGGTTCGTCCAGCACGATCTTGACCGCGCCGTCGGAAGTGACGGCGGCGCACATGTCGAGCAGGCCGGCCAGCAGGTCCCGGCGCTGCGCCTGTGAGGCCCGCAGGTACTGCAACGGGATGTGTTTCTTGCCGAGCACGCCCATCGCCCGCAATCGCACGTCGACGCTGCCGACAGCCTCGCAGCAACCGCGCCGCGCGCGCAGCAACACGGCCCGCTTTCCGCATTGCGGGCAGGTGGTGGAGCTGAACTCGGTGCAGCAGATGAGGCAGTGCCGCAGCGCGCTCGTCTCGTCGGGGGCCAACTGCAGGTAGTAGCGCTCCAGCACGGTGGGCGAGGCCACCGCATCGACGTGCTCGGCCTCGATGCGCGCCACGATCTCGTGCTCGCTGCAGTTGATCTGTGCCGAGGTGGCCACGTCGCCGCCCAGCCACACGCCGAACGTGTACGGCGGCACCGGCAGTTCGGCGGTGGGTAGCTCGAGCGCTGCGGTGTTGAGCACCGCATGGTTGGGCCGGCGGTCGGTGAGCCCGCCGCGCAGCGTGCCGGAAATCTCGGCGGTGGTGCGGATTTCACTCAGCCGGGACGCCGAACGGGTCCGGGTGAGCCACTGGTGCTGCTCGTCGGCGATCACCACGGTACCGTCGGAGAACTCCACCTCGTAGCACGGCCGGTCCGCCATGACCTCGGTGGCTGCGACCACGCGGGTGGGACGGCCGTCGGCATCGAGCAGGAAGTCACCCACCGACACCGCGCCCATGGTGGTCCACCCGGTAGGTGTGGCCAGCGGCGTATCCAGCGCCAGCGCCTTGCCGACACCGGGGCGCGCCGCGACGATGATCATCTGCCCGGGATGCAGGCCGTTGGTGACCTCGTCGAGTTCGGCGAAGCCGGTGGGCACGCCGAGCGAGATGCCGCCGCGGCTGGCGATCGAATCGATCTCGTCCATGGTGGGCTGGAGCAGGTGCTCGAGCTGCACGAAATCCTCGGACGTGCGCCGCTCGGTGACCTCGTACAGCTCGGCCTGCGAGCGGTCCACCACGTCGGCCACGTCCTGGCCGTCGGCGCCGGCGTAGCCGTACTGGACGATGCGCGTGCCGGCCGAGACGAGCCGGCGCAGGATGGCCTTGTCGGCGACGATCTTGGCGTAGTAGCCGGCGTTCGCCGCCGTGGGCACCGTCTGGGTGAGGGTGATCAGGTAGGTGGGCCCGCCCACCCGGCGCAGCTCGCCGCGCTTCTCCAGCTCCGCGGCGACCGTGACGGGGTCCGCCGGTTCACCGCGCCCGTAGAGGTCCAGGATCGCCTCGTACACGCACTCGTGCGCAGGCCGGTAGAAATCGCCCGGGCGCAACGCCTCCAACACATCTGCGATCGCATCTTTGGACAGCAACATCCCACCGAGCACCGATTGCTCGGCAGCCATGTCGTGCGGAGGCTGACGCCCGAAGTCTTCTCCCACCGGAGGCTCTTCGGCGTAGTCCGCGTGCCCACGATCATCGACAACCGCCAACTCGACCGTCCTTTCGCCACACTAGGTGCCGCCCCGCCCGGCCTAACGTTTACTCCTGACCACCGACAATTCCCGCCACACGGTCGATGCTCGAAAGACGCTCGCACGAACTTAAGGTGCAAATCTCGGGGGACAAAATGCAGTTGTTGATAAATCTGGGGATGGCCTGTGGACAGGTTGGGGAAGCCGTGTGCACCGGGTGGGGACAACCTGGGGACAACCCAATGTCACTCGGCCATAGGTCCAGGCAGACGCGCGATCTGCCTGTTCATGGGGTGTGGATGAATGAAATTTCGGCGTGTCGCAAAAGTTGCCAACTCGGGCGTGTTGGGTAAACAGCGCGTGGCGTGCAATATGATGTGCGTCACAAGTCAATCGGTTTGTTTTATTCCGCAGACGCGCACCCCAAGATCGATTCTGAACGTTTGCCAGAAACGTCGTCTAGGGGCCACCCGAGGGTGTGCGCGACCGCTGGACGGCTGCGCCGGCGCCGGAGCCTGCGTGTCCGGCTCGGAAACGACACGAGCCCCGGACGACAGCGCGTCCGGGGCTCGGTGCCCGATGTCAGCTGGCGGCGACGTTCAGGTTGAACTTCGCGGCCACGTCGGGGTGCAGCTGCACGATCACCTGGTGCTTGCCGGTGGTCTTGATGTGCGACTTGGGCAGCTCGATGCTGCGCTTGTCGACAACCGGGCCACCGGCCGACTTGATGGCCGCGGCCACGTCCGACTGGGTGACCGAACCGAAGAGCTTGCCGGAATCGCCGGCCGTCTTGACCGTGACGGTGACCGCCTCGAGGCCCTCGATGGCCTGCTTCAGCTCGTTGGCGTGCTCGAGGTTGCGCACCTTGCGCGCGTCCTGCGCGCGACGGATGCCGTCGACCTGCTTCTGCGCGCCGCGGGTGGCCACGATGGCCAGGCCGCGCGGCAGCAGGAAGTTGCGGCCGTAGCCGTCCTTGACTTCCACGGTGTCGCCAGGCGCGCCGAGGTTGTCGACGTCAGCGGTGAGAATGAGCTTCATGTGTCGTTCCCTCCTCAGCGTCCGGTGGTGACGTAGGGCAGCAACGCAACCTCACGCGAGTTCTTCACCGCGATGGCGATGTCGCGCTGGTGCTGCACGCAGTTACCGGTGACCCGGCGGGCCCGGATCTTGCCGCGATCGCTGATGAACTTGCGCAGCAGCGTCGTGTCTTTGTAATCGATGGCGGTCGGGTTCTTGTCCTTGCAGAAGGCGCAGGGCTTCTTCTTCTGCACCTTCTCGCGCAGTGGTGCCTTGGGCATCGGTGTTCTCCAAAAGTGTTGTCTAGAAAGGTGGTTCGTCGTCCACCCGGGAGCTGTAGCCGCCGCCACCAGCCGGTGGCGCGCTGCCCCACGGGTCGTCCGCGGGTGCCTGTCGGGAAGCGGGTGCACTCGAGAAGCCGGCGTTTCCGGAACCGCCGGAACCGCCGCCACGGCTGGCCTTGTTGACCTTCGCCGTCGCGTACCGCAGCGAGGGGCCGATCTCGTCGACCTCCAGTTCCACCACGGTGCGCTTCTCGCCCTCGCGCGTCTCGTACGAGCGCTGCTTGAGCCGGCCGGACACGATCACCCGCGAGCCTCGCGTGAGGCTTTCGGCCACGTTCTCCGCCGCCTCGCGCCAGATGTTGCAGCGCAAGAACAGGGCCTCGCCGTCTTTCCATTCATTGGTATTACGGTCGAAGGTCCGCGGGGTGGAAGCCACCGTGAAGTTGGCTACCGCCGCACCCGCCGGGGTGAAACGCAGCTCCGGGTCTGCCGTCAGGTTTCCGATGACGGTGATGACCGTGTCGCCTGCCATGTGCAACCTTTCCGAAGGGAGTCTTTCGTCGGTTCAGAGCCTAGGCCCAGATCCCGACAGGAAAGCTCACTTCTTGTCGTTACGCAGCACCTTGGTACGCAGGACGGACTCGTTCAGGCCGAGCTGACGGTCGAGCTCGCTGACCGTGGCCGGCTCGGCCGAGATGTCGATGACGGCGTAGATGCCCTCGGAATGCTTGGCGATCTCGTAGGCAAGACGACGCTTGCCCCAGATGTCGACCTTGTCGACCTTGCCACCATCCTGGCGCACCACATTGAGGAACGTTTCCAGAGACGGGGCGACGGTACGCTCGTCCAGACTGGGATCGAGAATGACCATCAGTTCATATTTACGCACGGGACCTCATCACCTCCTATGGACTGTGAACGGCTACGGACTTTCCGCAGCAGGAGGGTCCTGTCGCTCTCGACACAGGCGTCGAGCAACCTTGCAAGAGTACAGCAGGGCCATCCGACCTGCGAAATCGCCGAATCCCGCCAGGCCGCGCGCGATATCAGCCCGCGCGCGGTGATGTAGTGGACGTACCGCGGAACATCCCGCGACGCAGGAGCGGGGCTGTTCAGCGGTGTCGCACGCGCGGAGCCTGCGAAGCGCGTAATCGAATACCGGGACGTACCGCGGAACATCCCGCGACGCAGGAGCGGGGCTGTTCAGCGGTGTCCTAGGCTTGGCGCATGCGCCGCACCGGACCGTCGACGACGATCGTCGCCGTGGTGGTACTGCTGTGCGGGCTGACCTTGTCGCTGGGCTATCTCAACAAGGCGCGCTGCGCGGGATCGCCGTACGACGACAATGGGCGCTCGCTGGTGTTCGACACCATCAAGGACAGCGACGTCTGCTACTCCGACATCCAGTTCCTGTGGCTCGGCCGCGACATCGACAAGCACGTCTTTCCGTACGTGGACGGCGGCATCACCCCGGACGGGCTGCTCACCGGCGGCTCGGTGGAATACCCGGTGCTGTCGGGGGCGCTGATGTGGCTGGGCGCCATCGGCGCGCACACCGACGCGCAGTTCCTGTTCAACAGCGCACTGTTGCTGGCCCCGTTCGCGTTGCTCACCGCGTGGATGCTGGGCCGCTTGTCCGGCCGGTACGCCCTGTTGTGGTCGATCGGGCCGCCGCTGGTGCTCTATGCCTTCCACAACTGGGAACTCCCGGTGGTCTTCACCGCCGTCGCTGCCGTCTATGTCGTTACCCGACAACGCTTTTCGTTGCGCACGCGAGCGGTGGTGGCGGCCGTGCTGCTCGGCCTCGGGTTCTGTTTGAAGCTGTATCCCGGCGTCTTCGTCTTGCCGCTGGCGTTGTACGTGCTGGCCAAGGGCCGCGACGAGATCGGGCGCTACGACGTGCGCGGCGCGCTCGCCGTGATCGGCTCGGCGGTGGCCACCGTCGTGGCGGTCAACCTGCCGTTCGCGATCGCCGGCTACACCGGGTGGCTGGCCTCGTTCACCTTCCAGCAGCAACGCCGCGCCGACATCACCACCAACACCATCTGGTACTGGGGCCTGCGCCCGCTGTTCCTTCACGACGAGCCTGGCGAGAACGCATTCCAGACACTGGTTTCCATCGCTTCGCCGACATTGATCCTGGGCTCGTTCGCGCTCGCGCTGTGGCTCGGCTGGAAGCGCTACCACGCCACCGAAAGCTATCCGTGGATCAACGTCAGCGCCGCGATGCTGTGTGGATTCCTCTTGTTCCACAAAGTGCATTCGCCGCAGTACACACTGTGGTTGATCCCGTTCCTGGTGTTGCTCAGCGTGCCCTGGTCGACCATCGCGGCATACCTGGTAGCCGACGCCGCCGTCGGCATCGGCGTGTTTCGCTACTTCTACGCGCTCGCGATCGACCAGGACGTCGAGCTCGCCCAAGGCGTGGTGCAGTTCGGCGTGTGGGGACGCGCGGTCCTGCTCGCCTGGCTCTTCTTCGCGTTCCTGCGCGCGCCGCTGCGGGTACCGCTCGACGATTCCGAACCCACAGCCGTCGCTTCGTCCGGCAAGCTCGTCGGGTCGGCGCCCGCACCCGCCTGAGCCGAAGTTACCGGGTCCGTTGCGTTTCGGGCAGCGCCTGCCGCGTTCTGCGCCCAGACCCCGGCTTCGCGCCCGACCTCGTGCTTCGCGCCCCCCAATTCCGGGCGCAACTGACAGGCAGGCGCAAACGGCGAAGCAAGCCCAGGAACCACGAAAACGACTGTGGGCCCGGCCTTTCGGCCGAGCCCACACTGTTGGTCGTCTACGCCGGGGGCGGCGGAGGCGGCGGTGGCGCAAACGGGTTGGGCGAGTAATACGCCCAGCCCTGGAAGCCGAGTCCCCACACCATGTGCTGTGCTCCTCGATTGATCGTGTGTGATCCCCGACACGTCAATCAAGAATACGTCAGCGCCGCCCCGCCGGTTCGATCGTTTTCCCGTCAGTTTCTCCGGCACCGGTTACACGGTGGCCGGCACCTGCTCGTCGTCGTTGCGCATCTCGCGACGGTTGCGCAGCACGCTGCTCACGTACGCCGCACCGATCAGCGCGACGCCCGTGAGGCCGGTGACGAGCTCGGGCACGTGGATGGTGCCGACAGTGATCAACAGGATCACCGCCAGCGCACCGATGGCCCAGTGCGCGCCGTGCTCGAGGAAGACGTACTCGTTGAGCGTGCCCCGGCGGACCAGGTACACCGTGATCGACCGGACGAACATCGCGCCGATGAAGCCGAGACCCAGGGCGATGATGATCGGGTCCGCGGTGATGGCGAAGGCGCCGATGACGCCGTCGAAGGAGAACGTCGCGTCGAGCACCTCGAGGTAGAGGAACAGGAAGAAGCCGGCCTTACCCGTCGCCTTCACGGCGGCCGAAGGACCCTGGTGATCTTCGGGATGGAACATCGAGCCCAGGCCGTCCACCGCGATGTAGGTGATCAGGCCCAACAGGCCGGCGAACAGCACGGTGGCACGATTGTCCGGCTCGGCCAGGAACTCGGTGGCCAGAATCAGCGCGACACCGGCGACGACGACGGAGAGCTGGTCGAGCTTGCCGGCGCGGGCCAGCGGCCGCTCGATCCACGACAACCAGGTGATGTCGCGTTCCTCGAAAATGAAGTTCAGGAACAGCACCAGCAGGAACATGCCACCGAAGGCGGCGATCTGCGGGTGCGCAGCGGTGAGCAGTGATTCGTAGCTCTCCTGGCCCGAGCCCTCGGGCGGCGGGTTCAGCGCCAAATCGAATGCGCGCACCGGATCCAGGCCCGCGGTGATCCACACGATCGCCAGCGGGAAGATCAGGCGCATACCGAACACGGCGATCAAGATGCCGACCGTCAAGAAGATGCGCTGCCAGAACGCGCTCATGCGCTCGAGGACCGTCGCGTTGATGACGGCGTTGTCGAACGACAGCGACACCTCGAGAATGCCGAGGATGGCGCACAACGCCAGCGCGGTGAGCCCGCCGTACAGATACGCCACGACCAGCGAGATGACGGTGACCCCGATGGACCAGCCGAAGATGCGCATAACCACGGAGCGTGGCCCTTTCTCTATGTTGTGAGCATGGAGAATGCCTAGACCCCGATGTGGGATCTAGGCATTCGTCGAAATGCCGGGGACTCAGCCGACTGCGACACCGAAGTCCGTGGCGATGCCCTTCAGACCCGAAGCGTAGCCCTGGCCGACGGCGCGGAACTTCCACTCGGCACCGTTGCGGTACAGCTCACCGAACACCATCGCGGTCTCGGTGGAGGCGTCCTCGGACAGGTCGTAGCGGGCCAGCTCGCTGCCGTCGCCGCGGTTGACGATGCGGATGTAGGCGTTGCGGACCTGACCGAACGACTGGCTGCGGTTCTCGGCGTCGTAGATCGAGACCGGGAAGACGACGGCGTCGATGTTCGGCGGCACGGCGGCCAGGTCGACGTTGATGACCTCGTCGTCGCCTTCGCCCTCACCGGTGGTGTTGTCGCCGGTGTGCTCGATAGCGCCCTCGGGCGAGCGCGGGTTGTTGTAGAACACGAAGTGCTTGTCCGAAACGACCTTCTTGTCGGTGCCGACGGCGATGGCGCTCGCGTCCAGGTCGAACTCGGTACCGGTGGTGGTGCGGACGTCCCAGCCGAGGCCGACCGCCACGGCCGTGAGGTTCGGCGCGGCCTTCGTCAGCGAAACATTGCCGCCCTTGCTCAAGCTGACACCCATGTGGGGGGATCCCTTCGAAGTCATGTCTCTGTCGGCGTCGACCGCCATCGGCCGCAACCGCCGCTTGCAGCCCAAACACTACCTAGCCTGTCCGAATTGGTCACTGTGTTGGATGGCCTCGCTTCGCTCGGCGTGTTCGCGGAGACGAGAGTGGTCAAGCTGGGGCGCGAGCGCTGGAGCATGCCGGGTTGGTCGACAGCGCTGGGACGGTCCGAAACCACTCCGCAGTGCGAGTGGTTTCGCGGTCGGCGGGGCTCGAATTCCACAGCACGGACAACGCCGCCGATGTATGGGCGCGAGTGGCAGCGCAGACGGCAGTTGTATTGCCCCCGCATCCGACCGAGACAGAACGCTCGCGGCCGTCCGATCCGGACGACGAGGTGCCGTAGCGGCCCGCGACTTATAGGTCCGGATAGCGTCGAAACTCGTATCACAGGCTAATCAAGTTCAACCGGAATTGCGCGCCGATTTCGCCGGTTCATGATCGATAACCATCTCTTCACACATTAATTGTGTGAACCGAGTCACGTCGCCATTGCAGATAAATTCCCTGCTCAGGACGTGGATATGCCCCCGAAACTGGGGCACCGGACGTGCATCTTTGCCATCCGAACGGTTGCCGTTCACCTGTTGTTAACCTTACGCTATCAGCCTGTTATTCGCATTCGGGCCAGGCAAAGAACTGTCTGGCACGTATGGCGAGATGTTCCATTCGTGCCCGATCGACACCGCACGGACGACACTGCGCCGTACCACTCGATGACGTTGTCGTCGTGACCCGTCGGCCGCGAAAGCGGCTGGGCGTCACGGCCATTCGTCGGAATCCCCGATTTCGCTCAGCCCGGGGACCGTTTCTGAAAATCCAACCGAACAATCGGCGTCGCTGCGCGCCGAATTGTCGGCGGTCGCGCGCGGCCGAAATCTGATTAGGAATCGTTTCACCATGCCTGCTGTGCTGGCGTCTGTTCGTATTGCCCCGGTCCGCCTCTTCGCCCGCACCGGCCCGGCCGTGTCGGTCATGTGTGCCACCGGTGTCGCGGGTCTGGTGCTCGCCGGGATCGCCGGATCGGCCGCCGCGGTGCAGCCGATCGACGACGTTCGACCGGCGGCGGTCACTGTTGCCGAGCAGCCGACCACCCAACCGGCCCCCGAACCAGCCCCGCCTGCCGAGCCCGCACCCCCGGCTCCCGCACCGATCGCGCTGGCCCTGGTGGCGCCCGCACCCCCGCCGCCGGCCTACCCGGACAACCTCGACGGCTGGATCCGGCAGGCAATCGACATTCTGCGCGCCAAGCAGATCCCGGCCAGCTACGAGGGCATCTTCCGCAACGTCATGCGGGAATCGTCGGGCAATCCGCGCGCGATCAACCTCTACGACTCCAACGCGGCGGCCGGTATCCCGTCGAAGGGTTTGCTACAGGTCATCGACCCGACGTTCAAGGCCTATCACGTCGACGGCACGTCCTGGGACATCTACGATCCGGTCGCCAACATCACGGCGGCCTGCAACTACGCCGCGCACCGCTACGGCTCGATGGACAACGTCAACTCCGCCTACTGACCCCCGACTCGAGACCGGGCGCCATGCCCTCCTTGTGCGCATTAATCTGGCGCCATGGCAGGTGGATGGCGCCGCTGGTTCACCGGGTCGCCGCAGATCGACCCGGCGACCGATGCGCTGGAACGCATGAACGCCGCGTACCTCGACATGGAACAGCGGCAGAGCATCGTCGAAAAGGGTGTCACGGCGGCGCGGGAGTTCTTTCCGGCCGTCGACCTGTCGCGCGAGTGGAGCCCGGTACAGGCCCGGTGCAACGCCGTCACCGACCAGTTCGTGCGTGCGGGCGCCGATCCCGGTCCGGCGCCGCGCACCACCTACGACCGCGTGGGGATGGCCGCGGTCGAGGCCGCCCGTGCGGTGGACGGCTTCTACGAGTCACACCGGCAACGGCTCACCGAGGCGCAATCGCTGCTGTCGACACTGCCGACGATCACCGCCGCGGCCACCGAGACCGGCATCACCGCGTTGCAGCGGATGGTGTCCGAAGAGGACCGCTTCGGCGGCTATGCCTCCGTGCGCGAGGCGGCCACCGCCCTGGACGCGGCGTTGACCCGGCTCGACGCGGCCGGCCGGCCCGGTGCGCAGCGCGACGCGGCCACGGCCGTCCGCGAGCAAGCCGCGGCGCTGCAGCGCGCGCTGGACGCCGCACCCGCGCGTGAGTCCGAGGCCGCCAAGACGCTGACCTCGGTGCGCACCCGCCTGTCGGCGGTGCGACATCGGGCCGAGCGGGTACGCCCCACATTCTCGGAGTTGCTGCGCGAGTTCAACGAAGCCAGTTCACGGGACCTGGTGGACAACGAACGGCGGGCGCTCACGCTCGTCGCGGCGGCCGACGCCGAGGTGTCCGAGGCGGCCACCGCCGGTACGAGCGGCGATCCCGAGGCCGCGCTGCGGCTGGTGACGAGCGCGCGCGCAAAGCTCACCGAGGCCGAACAGTTGGTCGATGCAGTTACCGATCGATTACGTCTGTTGCGCGAGGTCCGGTCGGATCCCGCGGCCAAGGCCAATGCAGTACGGTTTCGCTTGCGGGACGCGCAACGGCTCGTCGTGAGCAGAGGGCTGGTTCCTGAGTGGGGCTCCGTCCTCGACGCTCAGGTTGACCGAATTGACCGAATCACCGAACAACTGACCGGGCGCCACCCGGACTATTGGACGTACCTGCAATCACTCGACTCCGTCGGAGAGTTCGTTTCCGGTGTGGTCACACGCATCCGCCATCAACCGGCCAAGTGATCGGGGAATCAATGACGCATACGATTCCGGCCCCCGTCCGGCATTTCCGCCATCTCGACGACGCCGCGCGCGCCGAGTTGTTCCTGCACGAACCCGAGCCGTTCGGCGATGACGACGACCGGAATCTGCTGGCCTACGCCTTGGGCGCCACGCTGTACGTGCCGGCCACACGCGACGATCTGGCCGCCACCATCGTGCGACGCTCGCGCGAGGGCGTGTGCTCGATGGTGATCGACTTGGAAGATGCCGTCGCCGATGCCGACGCCGACGCCGCGCTGACCAACGTGGTGCATGTGCTCGACGAGCTCGCCGAGACCGAAGCCGCGGGGCTGCTGCTGTTCGTGCGGGTGCGCAGCCTCGACGGCATCTCGAGCATCGCCTCGCGCCTGCGCGCTGGGGTGGCGGCGCTCACCGGCTTCGTCGTCCCGAAGTTCACCGCCGAGAACGGCGCCACCTACCTGCGTGCCATCGTCGAGGCGTCGCGGCTGGTGGGCAAGCATCTGTACGTCATGCCGGTGCTGGAATCGTCGACGCTGGTATACCGGGAGAGCCGCGACACCGAGCTGGCGGCGATCGCCGCGCTGTTGCGTGCGCATCGCGATCACGTGCTGGCGGTGCGCATCGGGGCCACCGACATGTGCGGTGCCTTCGGCATCCGGCGCGACCGTGATCTGACGATCTACGACGTCCGGGTCGTGGTCGACGTGATCGCGCACATCGTCAACCATCTCGGCCGCGCGGACGGCAGCGGTTTCGTGATCACCGGACCGGTGTGGGAATACTTCGCCGACCACGAGCGCATGTTCCGGCCGATGCTGCGCATGTCGCCGTTCGCCGAACAGGACGCGGTGCGCTTCCGGCAACACCTGGTGAGTCGCGACATCGACGGTCTGCTGCGCGAAATCGTGCTGGACCGAGCGAACGGCATCCACGGCAAGACGGTGATTCATCCGACCCACGTCAGCGCCGTGCACGCGCTGGCGGCGGTGACCCACGAGGAGTACCACGACGCGCGTGACATCGTCGATTCCTCGACGGTCGGCGGCGTGCGTCGGTCCGAATACGGCAACAAGATGAACGAGCTCAAACCGCACCGCGCTTGGGCGGAGCAAACGCTTTTGCGGGCAAGGGTTTTCGGAGTCACCAACAAGGGCGTGTCGTTCGTCGACCTGCTCACCGCTATGGTGCGCCAATGACTGCCTGGGCCACACGGGAATTGGGGTTGAGCGTCGCGCACGTGGCGGGGGCGCGGCCGGTGACCGAGCTGATCCATCCGGGGTTGCGCCGCAATCCGCGTCGGGCGCAGCTGTGGGTGTCGACGGTGCTCGGTAAGCACTTGCCCACCCCGCCCGCGGACGTGATCGGCGCTGCGGATGCGTTGGCGGACTTGGTGTCCGAGTGCCTGAACGGCGCCGAGGCCGACGTCTTCGGGTTCTGCGAGACCGCCACCGGGCTGGGGCACGCGGTCGCGGCGCGGCTGGGCGCGGCCTACCTGTCGTCCACCCGCCGGGCGATGCCCGGGGTTCCGGTGGCCGATGCCTTCGAAGAGGGGCATTCGCACGCCACCACGCACTTGCTGCTGCCGGTGCCGGCCGACGCGTTCGACTCGGATCGGCCGCTGGTCCTCGTCGACGACGAAGTCTCCTCCGGCGCAACGGCTTTGGATGCAATCCGGGCTCTGCACCGGCACTATCCGCGGCGCCGTTATGTGGTGGCTTCGCTGGTCGACATGCGCAATGCGGCGCAGCGGGCTGCCGACGTCGGTATCGACGTCGAAGTCGAATGGGTGAGCCTGGCCCAGGGCGAGACGACGGTGCCCGCCGACCTGACCGCCCGGGTGGCCGCGCTGCCCGACCCGGTGTTCAATCCGGTGGGGCCGGCGCGGGGCAGCTGGGCACGCGTCGAATTGCCCTGGCCCGCAGCAGTTCCCGACGGCGGACGGCACGGTTTCCGGGCCGCGGACTACGCGGCCTTCGATGCCGCGGTCACCGCGGCGGGCAAACAGCTGCGCGCGCAGCTGCCGCCCGGACGGCCGGTGATCGTGCTCGGCCACGAGGAGCTGATGTATCTGCCCGTGCGCATCGCCGCCGAACTGGATGTGCCCAGCTGGTTCCAGACCACCACCCGCTCGCCGGCCTACGTGCTGGACACTCCCGGTTTCCCGATGCGCCGCGGATTCCGCTTCACCGCACCGGAATCCGATCCCGATGTGCCGCGCTACCTCTACAACGCCGCGGTCGACGGTGTCGATCCGGTGCTCGTGCTCGTGGTCGACGAGCCCGCCGACACCCCGGAACTGGTCGGGCCGGGTGGTGTGGTCGACGTGCTCACCGCCGCCGGCGAGGACGTCGTCGTCGCGGTCGTCGCGGGTGCGGATCCGGAGGCCCTGCGCGCCGCGCGGGCGTAATCCGCCGAGTTCATTGCGTCGGGTGCAACATGCGGACCGTTCGTTGCGTTGGGTGAAACATGCGGGCCGTTCGTCCCATCGGGTGCAACCTGCGGACCGTTCGTCCCATCGGGCGAAACATGCGGACCGTTCGTTGCACCGGGTGCACCACGCTGACCATGTGCATCGACGTACGCACACTGGTATCGGCGACGCCGCATCGCCACGGATTCGCTGGTACCGTTCGGCCGTGACCGCGACCAACGCCCCGCTGTACGGACCCGACTTCGGGTCCTACGCGCCCGACGAGGTGGCGTGGCTGCTCAAAGACCTTTCCCACGTCGATCTCGAGGGCGACGTCGCCGAGCGGGAACGGCGCATCCAGGCCGGGCTGGCGCACTACGCCGAAGATCTGCCCGTCGAGTTCCAACCCGACGCCGAGTACCGCGAACTGTTCGAGAAGGTGCTGCAGGACAGCGCCGTGCGGCTTGCACGTGCGGTGGCCACGGTTACCGAGCTGGTGCTCGCCGAGCGCGGCATCGACATCGTGCTCGCCTCGCTGGCGCGGGCCGGCACGCCCGTCGGGGTGCTGATGCGGCGCTGGGCGCGCTTCGCGCACGGGCTGGACATTCCGCACTATGCGGTGTCCATCGTGCGTGGCAAGGGCATCGACACCGTCGCCATGGACTATCTTGCCGCGCACCACAACCCGGCGAACGTGGTGTTCGTCGACGGCTGGACGGGCAAAGGCGCGATCACGAAAGAGCTTGCGGCTGCTTTGGATTCGCGGTTCAACCCGGATCTGGCCGTACTCGCCGACCCGGGCGACTGCGTGCGCACCTTCGGCACCCGCGACGACTTCCTGATTGCCAGCGCGTGTCTGAATTCGACGGTGTCGGGCCTGGTTTCGCGCACCGTACTGAACGACCGGCTGATCGGTCCGCACGATTTCCACGGCGCCAAGTTCTATCGCGAGCTCGCCGGCGACGACGTCTCGAATCATCTGCTGGACACCGTCTCCGCGTGCTTCGACACCATCGACGTCACCGCCGACGTTGCGGCCCTGCACCATTCGGATCGCACTCCGGGGTGGGCGGGCTGGCGCTCGGTGGAGAAGGTGCGCGCCGACTACGGCATCTCCAGCGTGAACTTCGTCAAGCCCGGTGTCGGCGAGACCACCCGCGTGCTGCTGCGCCGGGTGCCGTGGAAGGTGCTGGTGCGCGAGGCCGAGGCACCGGAGCACGCACACATTCGCATGCTGGCCGCCGCCCGCGGCGTACCGGTGGAAGTCGTTGGCGACCTTGCCTTTTCCTGTATGGGCCTGATCAAGGCGGTCGACGCCTGATGGACGCGCTGATCGCGACCGATCTGGATCGCACCATGATCTACTCCGAGCGTGCCGCCGGCACGCATACCGGCCCGCTGGTGTGCGTGGAGTACTACCAGGGCGGCCCGCTGACCTTCATGACCGAGCGCGCCGTCGCCCAGCTCACCGCGCTCGCGGCGCGCGCGGTCGTGGTTCCGACCACCACCCGCACCATCGCGCAATACTCTCGAATCTCGTTGCCGGGCGCACCATTTCGGTACGCGATCAACGCCAACGGCGGCAACATCATCGTCGACGGCACCCCGGATCCGCAGTGGCGGGCCCGCGTCGAGGCCGAGATCGCCGCGAACTCCATTCCGCTGCATCAAATTTCGTCGGAGATAGAGTCACGGCTCGACGAATCCTGGGTAACGCTGGTGCGCAGCCCGGAGGAGCTGTTCCACTACATCGTGGTGTGTCCGGAGCTGGTACCGGACGGATTCCTCGCGGACTGGACGGCCTGGTGCCGGGACCGCGGCTGGATGGTGTCGCAGCAGGGCCGCAAGATCTACACGACCCCGCTGACACTGTGCAAGAGCCGGGCTGTTGCCGAGGTGCGGGCCCGGTTGCTGGCCGACGGCACGCTCGACGAGCAGGCCGCGGTGCTCGCGGCCGGCGACGGTGCGCTGGACGCCGAAATGCTGATGGCCGCCGATCGCGCGATCCGCCCCCGGCACGGCGAACTCGAACAGCTCGATTTCCGGCACCCACGGCTGACCGTGACGACCGCGTCGGAAATCGGCGCGAGCGAGGAGATCCTGGACTGGTTCGCTGCGCAGTCGCTCGCCGCGGACCGTCAATCGGTCTGACGGCGCAACGCAGTCTCGAGACTGCAAGCGATCCTGCGGACCTCACCGGGGCGAGGGTGGCGACGAAAGATTTCTCGTAGAGTGGCTGCAGACCACCGTTTCGCCAAGCAGTCGACCGCGCGAAGGACAACAACCTTGCCACCGCTCGCCAAAGGCCAGAACGGCCCGCTCAACGCCAACGATGTCGTCGTCTCGGTAGAGCTCAGTACGCCCGCAGACCTCTCCGGGCTGCTGGTCACCGAGACGGGGAAGGTGCGCAGCGACGCCGACTTCGTCTTCTTCAACCAGCCGAGCGGACCTGGGGTCAACCTGCAACCCGGCGCCCCGGGTCAGCCTGCGTCGCTTGCGGTTTCGCTGGGCGGGGTGCCGGCGGACATCGCCCAGGTGCGCGCGGTGATCACCCTGGAGGACGCATCGAGCAGCTTCGGCCGGTTCGCACCGCCGATCGCGCGGGTCCACGACAATGCCGGGCAACTGCTCTACGAGTACCGCATCGACGGCCTCAACACCGAGTCCGTCGTCATCGCGATGGAGCTGTACCGGCGCCAGGGCGCGTGGAAGGTGCGGGCCGTCGGTCAGGGGTACGCCGGCGGGTTCGCCGATCTGGTCACCGATCACGGCGTGAGCGTGGACGAGTCGCCGGCCCCCGCGGCAACCGCCGCCACCCCGCCTCCGCCGTCGAGCTACCCGCAGGACGCGCCGACCCAGATGGCCGGCAACTACCCGCCGCCGCCCGCCTACCCGCCGGCCCCGCCCGCACAGGGCGGCTACCCGCCCGCCCCCGCCGGCTATCCGCCCGCACCGCCCGCATCGGGCGGGTACCCACCGGCTCCCGCCGGCTATCCGCCGGCACCGCCCGCACCTGGCGGTTACCCACCCGCACCGCCGGCGCAGGGCTACCCGCCGGCCGCACCGCCGCCCCCGCCACCCGCCGCTCCGGCGCCGGCTGCCGGCGGCGAGGTGAGCCTGACGAAGAACCGTCCGGTCAGCCTCACCAAGGGCCAGCGCGTCACGCTGAAGAAGGACGGCGGCGTCGCGCTCACCTACGTGAAGATGGGCCTGGGCTGGGATCCGGTGAAGACGCGCGGCATGTTCGGCAACCGCACGCCCGACGTCGACCTCGACGCGTCGGCAATCATGTTCGCGGACAACCAGATCGTCGACATCGCCTACTACGGCCAGCTGCGCTCGAAGGATGGCTCGGTCCATCACCAGGGCGACAACCTCACCGGTGAGGGCGAGGGCGACGACGAGGTGATTCTGGTCGACCTCACCCGCGTGCCCGCACACGTCGGCACGGTGATGTTCATCGTCACCTCCTACAAGGGGCACCAGTTCTCGCAACTGCAGAACGCCTTCGTGCGCCTCGTCGACGGCACCAACAACGCCGAACTCGCGCGCTACACCCTCGAGGGTACGAACATGGCGTACACGGGCATGGTGATGGCGAAGGTGTACCGCCAGGGGGCGGACTGGAAGATGCAGGCACTCGGCGAGGGCATGCAGGCCAAACATCCGGGCGAGGCTGCACCGCAGCTCGGCCGGTTCCTGAACAACTAGGGGCCGCGCGTGGCACGACAACTGAAACCAGGCGAGAACACACCGCTGGACCAGCGGGTGGTGCGGTTTGCCGTGTCGGCCACCGCAAAGCTGGAGCTGTCCGCCCTGGTCGCCGACCGCGAGCTGCGCGCAATCAGCTCGAACGAGTACGTGTACTTCAACCGTCCGACCACCGCCGGAATCCGCCTGACCGACGCCGGGATCTTCTTGTATCTCGACGAGATTCGGCCGGATGCCGCGGTGGTGTTGTGTTGTGCCAGCTCGGAATCCGGTCGCATCGTCGGCGCGGTGCGCACCGGGCTGCTGGATCCCGACGGCAACCCCGTCGCCGAGTTCGACGTCCCGATGCACGGCACCGAAGCCGCGTTGTTGTGCTGGGAGGTGTACCGCCGCGGCGACAGCTGGAAGGTGCGCGCACTCGGTCAGGGCTACGACGGCGGCCTGGCGCAGCTGCTCACCGAGCACGGTGTGGAGGTGGCGGCGCCGCCGCCGGCACCGGCTGCTGCGGCGCCGCAGCAGCATGGGCTCACCATCGAGCCGTTCGACGGAACCGGTGCGCTGGAACGGATCTGGATGATCTACGAGGACGCCGCGCGGTCCGCGGCCTCGTTCGTGTCGAGCCGCGACTACGCCATGAACCGGCTCGACAGCGACCTCTCGGCCGCGGTCGCCGACCCGGCCACCCGCAACAACTCCCACCTCGCGCAGGAGGAGGCCCGCCGGCGCGCGGACGAGTTGGTGGCCACCGCCCGGCAGCGGCACGAGGCCGACTGTGCGCACCTGACCGCCGAACTCGAGACGGTCGATCCGGCGCTGCCGCGCTCCATGGCGTCCTGGAATTCTCACGTGTGGTCCACGCCCACGCCGGAACTGGTTGCGGCCGATGGCATTCGGATCGGCGAGCTGTCCGCGCCGGACCGCAGCCCGGTGCGCATCCCGTTCTGCGTACCGTTCCCGCCGATGCGCCCGATCTGGGTGAACTCGACGGTGGCCAGCGCCGCGCTGCCCGTCGTCGGCGCCTTGCTGCTGCGCATGCTGGCCGCCGCCCCCGGCACCAAGCTCGACGTGATCGACCTCGGCAACGCTCTGGAACCCATTGTGGCGCAACTGGAACCGTTGCTCGCCGGGCCCGTGGTCACCGACCACTACGAGGTGTCCGCCCGCATCGAGTCGATCATCACCGCGGCCGACCTGGCCGCGATGGCCATCGATTCGGGTACCGACCTCACCAAGCCGCCACCACGAATCGTGGTGGTCGCCGACTTCCCCTACGGCCTGCACGCCGAAGACGCGATGCGCCTGATGCAGTTGACCACCTACGGTCCCACGCTCGGCTGGTCGGTGCTCATCGTCGGCGACGACATCGAACAGTCAGAGCGCGCGTTCGCCCAGTTCGCCGATGCCAGCCAACACATTCCGACCGTCGGGCTGAACAAGGTGCTCGACCCATGGACGCGCAACGAATGGGACTTCGTGCCCGACGTGGTACCTGCCGACCCGGCTTTCGCCGCGCGCGCCTTCGGCACCCTGCTGGGCGGCTGAGCGGTTCAGTAGTCGACTGCGCGGGCTGGGCACCCGTGCGAGTTGCTCGAGCAACCCGTCGGGCGCGTCCGGATTCCGCTACCGGCGCCCCGCGGTGCGGTTCGCGCCCAACTTTGCGCCTTGCGCCTGCAATTGCGGGCGCAAATCGGGCGCGAACATCTCGGCTCTGCGTGACCGAACTTGCCTGCCATAGTGGCAATTCGGTTGCCGCGGCAACGGCGGTTGCGCCCGCAACGACCGTGATACCGACGGCGACCGCGGCATCAGATGCAACCAGCGACGCCGCATCAGCGCGGCCGTGCATGCCTGCGGCCACCACCGAAATGCCCATGCCCGCAAGCGCGCCAAGCCGGCGACGCTGGGCCGCCGGAAAGTGCACCGCACCCGCACGAGATGACGTCGCGACTGGCCCTCGTTCCCGCACACGTTTCGGGTCCCCGCACACCTTTCAGCACGCGAAAAGGTGTGCGGGGCGCGCTTACCTGTGCGGGACCGGACGTCGGTCGCTGCGGCGGGTCAGTACTGGTTCTGGGCGATCCGGGCGCCGATGCTCTGGTGCAGCGACTGCAGACCGGGCACGCCCAGCGCCGTCGTCTCCGACTCGATGTGGCGCACCAGGTGATGATCGTTGAGCACCTTCTCGCTCGACTGGATGAGCACCGTACCGGCGCCGGTGAAGTCGAACTGGCGCTCCTCACCGGAGGTCATGCCGAGGAATCCTTGTGCGGCACCGAGGAAGCCCTGCATCCAGCCGGCGTCGAAATGATGCGACGGCGACGGGCAGTCCGCCCAGCCGACCAGCGCCTGCGGGTCGATGCGCAGCGGCGGCTCGGCAAACATGACCGGACCGTTACTGGACGCGAGGAACTTTCCGGTGCCCAGCAGGGTCAGGAAGCCTGGGACGATCGACTGCTTCAACGCCAAACCCGGTTCGAACGCAAGCAGATTCGCCGCGCGGATGGTGAGGTTGCCGTTGTCGAGATCGTAGGAGTTGATGTTGTAGCCGCGGTCGCCCAAGATCACCTTGCCGTGGCCTTGAGCCACTACCCAGTCGCTCGCGTACAGCGGCGAGCTGAACCGTTGGGCCGCCATGGCGGACAACGTGGTTCGCGACAGCGGCTCGAAGTTCACCTGCCCGTAGTACGCGATCATCGCGCCCTTCTGGGTGAACCATGGGTTGCCGGAGATGTCGATGGTGAACGCGTAGTCGTTGCCGGGCACGTTGTCGTTGGGCGGCAACGAATTCGGGTTGTGAATCGTGATCGTCATTGCCGCTCCTAAAACTTCTGCTCGGAGGCTTGGACCCACACCTGGCCCTGGCCGGTCAGTTTCAGCTGGATCGCCTCGCCCGAACCCTTGCCGACGGCATCGCGCCAGCCGACGTTGCTCGAGATGTCGACCTGGATGTGCCCGAGATGCCCGACGTAGGCCTGCGGGTCCACCACCACCGGATTGTTGCCCACCGGCAGCGAGATCGTGCCGCCGTGGGACAGGATCGCCACCTGCCCTTGACCGTTGACCTGCGTGGTGAACATGCCCTGCCCGGTCATGGCGCCACGCACCGCGCCCCGCAGGCCACCCTGCTGAAACAGCGGCACCACCGAGGTCTGCAAGAATTGATCGTGCGCGAGCAACCGTGACGCTTCGATCGAAAGCGTTTGCCCGCCTTGCATATTCACGACATCGACGTGCAGGCCGGCGTGCCCGTAGAACACTTCGCCGTGCCCCTCGGCGGCCATCATCGCCACGTGCTCGCCGCTCATCATGCGTCCGGCCATGCCCATCATGGCGCCCATGCCCGGCATCGCACCGGCGCCACCGCCCATGGTGTGCGGCACGAAGTGCACGTCGCCGGTGTAATAGAGCATCGCGCCCTTGCGCGCAAGCACGCTCTGCCCGGGCGCCACGGCCGCCTTGACGACCTTGCTGTTGACCTTCTCGATCGGCATCAAACACACTCCGATAGCTGACGTTCGCGGCGCGTCGCCGCGTCTGGACTGAGGAGCGAACCGCGTTCCCACCGCGTCGCGCGGTCTACACCCAGGAACAACCCGCGTTCGCGGCGCGTCGCTCGGTCTGGACCGAAGAACGAACCGCGTTCCCACCGCGTCGCGCGGTCTGCACCCAGGAACGACTCACGTTCGCGGCGCGTCGCTTGGTCTGGACTGAAGAACGAACCGCGTTCCCACCGCGTCGCGCGCTCTACACCCAGGAACGACCCGCGTTCGCGGCGCGTCGCTCGGTCTGGACCGAAGAACGACCCGCGTTCCCACCGCGTCGCGCGGTCTACCCCCAGGAACAACCCGCGTTCGCGGCGCGTCGCTCGGTCTGGACCGAGGAGCGCATCGCGAGCGCCAGCGAGCGGAGCGACGAGGGAAGACCGAGCGGGAAGCGCCGCGAACCCGTCCGAGCGGAGCGAGGACAGTGTCACTGCCGCTCCGCGGGCTGGATGTAGACGACGCCCTGCCCGTCGAAGCGCAGCGAGAACATTTCGCCGCTGCCGCCGCCGATGGCCGAGCGCCAGGTGATGTCGGTGATGAAGCTCTGGTTGAGCTGACCGCGATAACCGATGAACGCGTCGGGGTCCACGATCAGCGGGAACTGCGGGCTCACCTCCAGCCCGATCGGCGGGCCGCCGGCCGACAGCACGGCCACCTGCCCCATACCCGTCACCGTCGTGGTGAACAGGCCCTGGCCGGTGCTGGCACCGCGCAGGCCGGAGAATTTGATGTCGGTACGAAGGTTGCCGTGGTAGGCGAGCAGCTGTGACGACTCGACCGCCAGCGTGTCGTTCTGCAGGTCGATGATCGTGATCTCCTGGGCGTCGACCGCAAAGTACACGCGGCCCTGCCCGGTGACATTCATCAGCTTCAGCGACTCGCCGGTGGCCTTGCGCTTGAGCCCGGCCATGAAACCTTCGCCACCGCCCATACCGGCGCTCTTGAACTCCAGGTTGCCTTCGTAGGCAACCATCGACCCGGTGATGGCGCGCATCTGCTCACCCATCAGGTCTGCGACCAGCACGCGCTGGCCCTGCATATTCATCTGAACCAAAGCGAAGCCCTTCGCTCGTCACGATCGCACCGCGCGTCATCCTGCCAGATGCGTGCGGTGCTGCACTGCCTCCTGAGACAGGTTCGAGACCGGCCTACCAGGTGTTAACCCGTCGGCCGGATTCGCACGACGGACGAGCGCGGAGCGCTCCGACAACGCCGTCAGCGCGCGGGCACGGGCACCGGTTCGGCGCGCACCGGCTCGGGCCGACGTGGGCGCAGCCAGCCCGGAAACCAGGCCGGTGGGCTGTCGGGTGCACCGTCGAGCACGCCGCCGGCCGGATCGTCGACGTAGAACTGCCGGACGACGTCGAGATCCGGTCGATAGATCTCACGAATCACCAGCGCGCACAGGGCGATTACCGCGACGTCGCGGAGCAGCACGGTGGCCGTGAACCACTGTTCGGGCAGGCCCTTGTTGGACTCACCGAGGTAGTAATACATTCGCGGCACCCAGACGAGCGCGTCGATTGTCATCCACGCCAACAGGATTCGGCGATGCGGCAGGGCGAGCACGGCCAGCGGCACCAGCCACAACGAATACTGCGGGCTCCACACCTTGTTGGTCAGCAGGAAGCCGGCGACGACCAGGAACGCCAACTGCGCGACCCGTGGTCGGCGCGGCGCCGTCCACGCGAGATACCCGACACCGGCACACACACCGACGAACAGCAGCAGCGAAATTATGTTCAGCACAATGGGTTTCTCGGCGGCGGTGAGGGTGCCGTCGAAGCCCGGCCAGCCGGTGAACGATTTGACGACGTTGTAGACGGAATCCGGGTCCGCATGCCGGGCGGTGTTGAGCCGGAAGAATTCCCACCAGCCCTTCGGATACAACACGGCGATCGGCAGGTTCACCACCAGCCAGCCGGCGACGGCCCCGAGCAACGTCGACGTCCACGCCCGCATCCGGCCCGCGCGCAGGCACAGCACCAGCAGCGCACCCAACAGCAGCAACGGATACAGCTTGGTGGCCCCGCCGAGACCGAGCAGCACGCCGGCCAGCAGGGGCCGCCGCCGCGCCCACGCCAACAGCGCGCCCGCCGCGAAAGCCGTTGCGAGCGCGTCGAAATTGGTGAACGCGTGCACGAGCACCAGCGGGGAGGCGGCGACCATCGCGGCGTCCCAGATGCGCCGTCCGCCGGCCAGCAGGGCCGATGCCCAGATGGTGGTGAGCCACGCCAGCGCCAATCCGAAAGCCACCACGTTGAAGTAGATGGCCACCTGAATGGCACCGGGCAGGAAGACCGCGGCATCCCATGCCTTCGCCACACGCATCGAAAGGTATTGGTAGAGACCGGAAATCACCGGATACTCCATGTACCGCACCTGCGGATTGCCGTCGGCGTCCGGCTCGACCCACGATTTCTTGTACGGGAACGCCCCCTCGTGCAACTTTTCGGCGCCGTACAGGGGCACCGTGTCCGAGTAGCACATGGCCACGTACTGCCGGTGGCCGCTCCAGTCCAGACCCATGCGGCCGTCGGCCGCCGGGGCCTGCTGGATGCACGCGGCCTTGCCGAACCAGCCGAGCGCGAGAAACACCACGCCGAGCAGAAACATCACCCGCAGCGGCGTAAAAAAGCCGGCACGGCCGATCAGTGCGTGCTTGCCGACCGGCCCGCCGACGACGCTGGACAATTCGGCAACCAACGGGTCGGAACGGCTGGGCAGATCCCGGCCGTCCAGGGACACCGCTGGGCCGACCCCGGAATCCTTGGCTTCCCCCACCGCGCCAGGCTACCCGTTGGGCCTGGGCAGCCCGCCCGGACGGGTCGTCGGTTGGCTGTTCTGGAACGGGTACTCGCCGTCGTCGTCGCCGCCGTCGGAGGGCTGTCCCGGTAACGGACCCGGATCCGGCTGCGTCGTCTGCGGCTGCTGCGTGCGCGGCGACTGTGTCTGCGGCGCCGCGCCCGGCACCGGAATCCGGATGCCCGGCAGGATCTCGATGTCCGTGGGCCTGACCACCGGCGGGGGCTGCGAGCCACCGCTGCCCGGCGACTGGGTCGGCGGTGCCGTCGTGCGCGGCGCGGTGTACGGCGCGGTGTAGGCGGGCACGCCGGCCTGGCCCGCGATCGAGCCCGGATTCGGGAAGTTCTCGTTGTCGGTGCCCTTGAGGGCGCCGTCCATCGCGTCCTTCCAGATGTCGGCCGGCAGACCGGAACCGTAGATCGAGCCGCCGTAGACGTTGGTCAGCGGCAAGCCTTGCTCGGTGCCGATCCAGACCGCGGTGGACAGCGACGGCGTATAGCCGACCATCCAGGCGTCCTTGTTCTCGCCGGTATCACCGAGCTGCGCGGTACCCGTCTTGGCCGCGGACTGCCGGCCACCGGCCAGATTGTGCCCGCGCGAATAGCCGGCGATGGGCCGCATCGCCGAGGTGACATTGTCGGCGACGGCCTTGTCCACGACCTGCTGGCCCTGCGGCGCACCGCGATCGAGCAACACCTCGCCGTCGGCGGTGGTGACCTTCTGGATGAAGTACGGCTGGTGGTACATGCCGGACGCGGCCAGCGTCGCGTACGCCGATGCCATGTCGATGACACGTGACTGGTACTGGCCCAGCACGATGCCGTCGCTCGGGCCGGCGTTGTTCGGCTCGGTGAGCGTCGGTCCGATGCCCGGCAGTTCCTTGGGGATGCCGAGCCGGTGCGCCATGTCGGCGATCTTCTGCGAGCCGTTCTCCATCCCGAGCATCATGCGGTAGAAGCTGGTGTTCAACGACCGTTTGAGGGCCTCGGCGATGGTGCAGGTGCCGCAGGATTCACCCTCGACGTTGGTGATCTTGATGCCGTGCACGGTCAGCGGCGAGCTGTCGTACATCTTCGACAGCGGGATGCCCTGGTCGAGATTGGCCGCCAGGCCGAACACCTTGAACGAGGACCCCGTCTGCAGGCCGGAGTTCGCGAAATCGAAGCCCTTGCCGTCGTTGCCGCCGTAGTAGGCCTTCACCGCGCCGGTGCGCGGGTCTACCGAGACCGCCGCGGTGCGCAGCACCGGCGGCTCGCCCTCCATGTTCTTGTTGACGGCGTCGACCACAGACTTCTGCATCTTCGGGTCGATCGTCGTGGTGATCTGCAGGCCCTCGGTGTTGAGCTGATGCTCGGACACCCCGGCCGCGGACAGTTCCTGCAGGACCTTGGACTTGATCAGGCCTTCGGGCCCGTTGTCCTGGTTCGGGTTGGGCAGCGAGTTCAGCGGCACCACCATCGGGTACTTCATAGCGGCACGCTGGGCGCCGTCGAGCGTCCCGCTGGACACCATGCCGTCGAGCACGTACGACCAGCGCTCCTGCGCGCCCTTCGGGTTCTTCTCGGGATCCAGCGACGACGGCAGCTGAATCGTCGCGGCGAGCACGGCGCCCTCTTCGACCGTGAGCTGCTCGACCGGCTTGTTGAAGTAGGCCTTCGAGGCGGCGGCGATGCCGTACGAACCGCGGCCGAAATAGATGGTGTTCAGATAGGCCGAAAGAATCTCGTCCTTGCTCCACGAGCGCGCCATCTTCGAGGAGATGACCAGCTCGTGCATCTTGCGGGTGATGGTGCGCTCGTCGCCGACCAGCGCGTTCTTCACGTACTGCTGGGTGATCGTCGAGCCACCGCCTGCGCTTTCCTTGCCGAGCAGGTTGTCGCGCAGGGCGCGGGTGAAGCCCGAGATGGAGAAGCCCGGGTTGGTGTAGAAGTCGCGGTCCTCGGCGGCGATCACCGCGTTGCGCACGTGCGGCGGCACCTGCTCGATGCCGACATCGGTGCGGTTGCCCTCCGGCGGCACCACCTTGGCCAGCACCGAGGTGCCGTCACCGGCCAGGATGGTGGCGACCTGATTGGTCTGAATGTCGCCCGGCTTGGGCACCACGACCGAAACGTAGGCAACCAGGAACGCCAGCAGCGGCAGCACCAGCGCCAGCGCGAACAGTGTGTACAGGGTGCGGCGCACCGTGCGCCAGCGCCGCTTGCGCTTGGCCTTTTTCGCGGCGCCGTCGCCGGCCTCGCCGCCGCTGCCACCGCTGCCGCCCGGCGGCGGCCCGGCCGGCGGGCGGGTGTCTGCCGCGGTGCGTCGCTGCGGATTCGGACGGTCGGCCGGCGCGACGCGCCGGCCCGGCTCCGCGTGACGCCCGACGTCCGCCCGCTGCGTGCGTTCGGCGTCCATGCGCTGGGTGCGTTCGTCCGCGCCGCGGCCGCTGGGTGCCTCGGGCTTGGGTGCAGGACCCGGCGGACGGCCCTGGGGCGGGCCCATGCGCCCGGGCGGCGGCCCCGAAGGCCGCTCGCCGGGCGGCGGCATCCGGCGCTCTGGCGGCGGCCCGGGTCGGCGTTCACCCGGCGGGGGCGGGCGATGTCCCTGCGGCGCGCGCGGCGGCCCGCCCGGTCCACTTCGGCTCGGCGGTGGCACAGGACGGCTGCCGCCCTCCGGACGCATGCCTGCCGGGCGCGGGCCTGGCCGGTCGTCGTAAGGGTGGGTCACTGATCGGTCTCCTGTGTCGAATCTGGACGCCCGCTGCGGTCGGAGTTCTCGCGGGTCACCCGGTCGGTCATTCGATCGCGCGTGCGCGACGCTTCGGTGACGGGCTCACGCCCGCCACGTACGACTGCACCAAATGGTTCCAGCTGCACGTCCGGCAAACCTCGACGACGTGCACGGAGAACTCCTCGCGGGTGGCTGCCATCCGCACCAGTTCGTCCTGGGTACGGGCCGAGCCGGATACCGCTCCGAGCGCATCGCCAAAGACCCAGGATACGAGAGTCAGTTGTTCCTTCCGGCAGATCGGGCACATCACGTCGCTACCGGCGCCGTGAAATTTGGCAGCGCGCAGCAGGTACGGACTTGCGTCGCACACCTCGGAAACGCCGACGCGCCCCGAGTAGACGTCGGCCAGCAGAGTCCGACGCGCAAGCGCGTAGTCCACCACCTGCCGCTGCAATCGCACGGAAACCAGAGTACGTGCGCCTGGGCCGCGCCGCGGTGGTTGGGCACTGCCGAGCGACCTCCGGCGCCTACGATTCCTGGGATCGGTAGGCGCTCTCGGGGCTGCGACAGTTCGCTCACCAGGCAACATCCGAGAACACCTTCGCGCTATCGAAACGAGTGTGGCCAATGACTTCCGGCAACCGCCGAGCCCGCGACATCGACCGTTCGCTGACCTGCACGGCGCTGGATCGCGCCTACGCCGAGGGCCAACTCGACTTCGACGAGCACCGCACGCGGGTGGCGTCGGCGATGCGCGCGAAGACCCTCGGGCAGCTACGAGCACTCACCGGTGACCTGCAATCCGACGATCCGCTGCCCGAGCCGCGGCCACGGCTGCCCCAGGTACCCCGGCTGCGCTCCGGCGCGTGGCTCGCCATCGCGATCGTCGGGGCGGTCGTTCTGGTGAATGCGGGAATCGCGGGCTGGCTCTGGGCTCGCGAATCACGCTCGCTGCTGACCAATTCTGCGCTGCACGCGATGGTCGAGGATCTGCAGGCGAAGTTCGGCGACACCCGCTTCGACGAGGTGTCGATTTTCGAGGAGCACGCGGTTCTGGAGCGCTCGATGGCCGGTTCGCCGGACCGCTCGGTGTCCTACACCTACCGGCGGTCGCTGCTGGGCGGGCGGATCAACGAGTGGACGCGGGACAAGCGTGCGCCCGGGCAGCCGGTGTTCGACCTGCGCGAGGTGGACATCGACCGCGTGCTGGTGCTGCTCGAGGACGCGCCGCGGCTGTTGAAGGTCGACAGCCCGGACAACCGGCACGTGCGTCTGGGGAGTACCACGAGCAAGCCGCAGCAAGTGTCGATCTACCTGTCCAACGAGTATCGCGAGTCCGGGTCGCTGGAAGCCGGTTTCGATGGCCGCAACGTCACTGCGGATCGGCACGGGCAGTAGGACGCAGGGTTACAAAAAGGTTGCGTACCGCTGTCCATCTGGTGCTAGTTATATCGCCGCGATATAGTTGGGCATCGCATCAAGCGGTTAGGTCAACGTTGAGGGAGGTTTCGCCGGTGCTCGAATTGGCGATTCTCGGCCTCCTCCTGGAATCCCCGATGCATGGCTACGAGCTGCGCAAACGGCTCACTGGCCTGCTCGGCGCGTTCCGCGCCTTCTCCTACGGTTCGCTGTACCCGACACTGCGCCGGATGCAGGCCGACGGGCTGATTCAGGAGCAGGGCGCCGACGGGCTCGTCCGGCGGGGCAAGCGCGTCTACGAGCTCACCCCGCTCGGGCGCGGGCGCTTCACCGAGCTCGTCGCCGACACCGGCCCGCAGAACTACACCGACGACGGGTTCGGCGTGCACCTCGCCTTCTTCGGGCGTACCCCCGCGGAAGCGCGGATGCGGATCCTGGAAGGCCGCCGCCGCCAGGTCGAGGAGCGGCGCGAAGGACTGCGTGAGGCAATCCGGCGGGCGAACGAGTCGTTCGATCGCTACACGCGCCAGCTCCACCAACTCGGCCTCGAATCCAGCGAGCGTGAAGTGCGCTGGCTCAACGAACTGATTGCCGCCGAGCAATCCTCCACCACAAAGCAAGAAGGAGAACCAGGACATGAGTGAGGTCCGCGTAGCGATTGTGGGCGTGGGCAACTGCGCTTCGTCGCTGGTCCAGGGTGTGCACTACTACAAGGACGCCGACGAGACGACGAGCGTCCCCGGTCTGATGCACGTGCGCTTCGGGCAGTACCACGTGCGCGACGTGAAGTTCGTCGCCGCATTCGATGTCGACGCCAAGAAGGTCGGCTTCGACCTCTCCGACGCCATCAACGCCTCGGAGAACAACACAATCAAGATCTGCGACGTGCCGCCGAGCGATGTTCTCGTGCAGCGCGGCCCGACGCTGGACGGCATCGGAAAGTACTACGCCGAGACCATCGAGCTGTCCGAGGCCGAGCCGGTCGACGTCGTGAAGGTGCTGAAAGACGCCAAGGTCGACGTGCTGGTCTCCTACCTGCCCGTCGGCTCCGAACAGGCCGACAAGTTCTACGCCCAGTGCGCGATCGACGCCGGCGTGGCGTTCGTCAACGCGCTGCCGGTGTTCATCGCCTCCGACCCCGAGTGGGCCGAGAAGTTCCGCGCCGCGGGCGTGCCGATCGTCGGCGACGACATCAAGAGCCAGGTCGGCGCGACCATCACCCACCGCGTGATGGCCAAGCTGTTCGAGGATCGCGGCGTGGTGCTGGATCGCACCTTCCAGCTCAACGTCGGCGGCAACATGGACTTCAAGAACATGCTCGAGCGCGAGCGTCTGGAGTCGAAGAAGGTCTCCAAGACCCAGGCCGTCACCTCGAACCTGCAGGGCCCGCTGTCGGGCAAGGTGCACGACAAGAACGTGCACATCGGCCCGTCGGACTACGTCGCCTGGCTCGACGACCGCAAGTGGGCCTACGTGCGCCTCGAGGGCCGCGCCTTCGGTGACGTGCCGCTCAACCTCGAGTACAAGCTCGAGGTGTGGGACTCGCCGAACTCGGCCGGCATCATCATCGATGCCGTGCGTGCCGCGAAGATCGCCCTCGACCGCAAGGTCGGCGGTCCGGTGCTGCCGGCCAGCGCCTACCTGATGAAGAGCCCGCCGCAGCAGCTGCCCGACGACGTCGCGCGGACCCAGCTGGAAGCCTTCATCGTCGAGGCGTAACCCACTGTGCGAGTGGCACATTCGTTGCAACGAAGGTGCCACTTCGCGCTACGGTACGTGTTATGGCCGACGCCGACCACATCCGGCAATTGATGATCGACGCGTTGCGTGCGTACGGCATCGACGCGGTGCCCGACGGTCCGGACGACCTGGTCGCCGACGGCTCCCGGTTCGCCGTCGACAATGTCGTCGCGAAGTGCCGCAACGCCGCACCCGAGGAGGTGCCGCGGATCGTCTTCGAGCATGTCGCGACGCTGGCCACCGCGCAGACCGGGCCGGGCGCCGCCGACCTCGACGACGCACAGTTCCTGCAGGCGGTCCGGGCCCGCGTGTTCCCGCGCGACTTCGCGCCCTGGGATGATGCCGAGGGCTTCGACTATGTTCGCCCGGTCACCACGTTCGGTTCCTCGGACGTGATCGCCGCGTTGTGTCTCGACTTTCCCGACCATGTCGCCACCCTCAACGACGAGCACCTCCGCGGCCGCGATGTCGACCGCGTCTGGGCCGCTGCGCTGGCCGCCACCGCCGCCGAACCGTTCGAGTTTCACCAAGAAGTGGACACCGAGCACGGCCGGTTTGCCGTGGTAGAGGGCGAATCGCTGTTCATCGCGTCCAAAATTCTTGGCCGGCCGCCGCTGCTCTCGCAACTCATCGTGCCGTCCCCGCACGGGGTGCTGTTCGCGATCCCGAACCGGCACCTCATCGCCTACCACAACGTGGTGGACGCGGGCGTGCTGAAAATGGTTGAGGCGCTGCTCGGCTTCGCCCGGAACTACTTCGAACAGGGCCCCGGATCGGTCAGTCCCGACCTGTTCTTCTGGCACGGCGAGCATCTGCAGCAGATCACCCGCACCGAGCCCGAGTCCCATTCCATTCGCGTGGAGGTCGACGGCCCGTTCGCCGACGCGCTCGGCGAGCTCACGCCCGACGATTGATCACTCGGTGTCTTCGACCGAGACGTACACCTCGACGGAGGTGTCGCCGACGAACCGTTCGATGTCGGTGACGTAGGTGCGCTTGATGGCGCCCGCGTTTTCGGCCTTGATCACCTCGGCCCACGCGGTGCGGGTCAGGTCATAGGGCTTTCCGGACACGGTGAACTTGGCGTAGGTGCCTTCGGGCACCACGGTCAGGACGTCGCCGCGCTCCACATCGTCGAGCGCGTCGCATTCGTATCCGAGCACCGCGGCGCTGCGCCCGTCCTGGGCGACGTACACGGCCACCCGCGGGCCGTGCTTGCCGCGCGCAAGGTAGCGATCCCACGTGTAGTTCACCAGGTCGAGGTCGCGGCGCGTGACCTCGCGCCCGCCCAGCGGAATGGTGAATCCGGCGACGATTCTCTGGCCCACCCGGACTATCTCGAAGCTCACAGATCCGCCCTATCCGCCAACGCAACGAAGACCTCGACTGTGTTCGCGTTCGGATAGCGTTCGAAATCCCCCGTGTAGGCGCGCACGAAATCGCCCTCGGCCTCGGCGTCCCAGACCGCGCGCCACAGTCCCGCGATCGTATCGCCGATGTTCTCACCGGTGCGCACGAACCGCGCAAACCGTCCGGCCGGAATGCGCGCCAGCACGTCGCCGGGGCGCACGTCGTCCAGGTTGTAGCAGCGATACCCGATGATGTGCGTCAGATAGGCGTTCAGCTCCGGGGCATGGTCGACGTACGCGGTGGCCGGCGGTCCCGGCAGCTGCGTGGACAGCATCCGGGCCCACGTTTCTTCCACCTTGCGCCGGCGAGACCCCTCGACCGCGAGCGCCGGACTGCGCAGGACCGTGCCCGCAACCAGCGTTTCGGGTCGTTCGACGACACTGAAGCTCACCGGAATCCCCTATTTCTCGCTGTAGCGCGCGAGCACGGTTAGCTCGCGCGTTGCAGCGTGTTTACCATGCGGACGTTGCTGCTGCCGCCGGCGCTCAACCCCCGCATCGCACTCAGTCCGTTGACGGATGCGCGACCGCCGTAATTCTGTATACCCGTTCTGCCGTCTGGGTGAAAACTCGATCCAACGCGTGTTGCCCGCGCGCTCCCACCACGGTTGCGACGGCCCGCAGATTGTCGCCCACGCTCGCCACCGGCTTGGCCAGCGGCGCGTTGGACCCCCACATCAGCCGCTCCGGTCCGAACACGTCGAGCGCGTGATCGAGCAGCGGCGCTAGCCGTTCCACCAGCTCGTCGGCGGGCGTGGACTGGTTCGGCAGCGCCAGCCGGTGCCCGAGCACGGGCAGTGTGAGGCCGCTGAGCTTGGCGACGACGTTCGGGTGCGCGGCCACCGCAGCGAGATCGTCGCGCCAGGCCTGTCCAATTGCGCGGCGCTCGGCTTCGGTCCGTCCGGTCACCCGCCCGACCGGGCCGAACAGCCCGGCCGGCATGCCGAGGTGGTCGAGCACGATCGTCACCTCGGGGTAGCGGCGGGCAAGCTCGGCGACGTCGGGCAAATCGTGGGAGTACACCCAGGCTTCGAACGCCAGGTTCCGCTCGGCGAGCCTTGCGAATCCGTCCAGAAAGCGCGGCCGCACCAGCACCCGGCTGTCTTTGGTCCACGACCGCACGCCCGGATCCTGATGGTGGGCGGCCCCGCTGCGCACGGCGGTGACCAGCGGAGATGCTTCCAGATGCGCGTCGAGCAACTCGGCGAAGCGCGACCCGGCGGGGTTGGCTGCGGCGACGATCGCGCCGAGGCGCGGGCGGGTGAACGGCAGCTGCGCGACCCACGATGTCTCGTTGGCGGGTGCGAGACGGCCGTGGCCGTACAGGACGACTCGATGTGCACGACGGTGTCGATGTGCAGGGCGGCGACATCGGCGCCGTACTGCAGCGGCAGGTACGGGTGCGAGATGTAGTACGGATCGCCGAACGTCTCGCGCTCGGCTTGCGGCAGCAGCCGCAGCGCCGCCTTGAGCAGGCCCGGAAATTTGTGCAGCGGGGTGACGATCAGGCTGACCTCGCGCGGGGTGTGGATCGGATCCCACTGATGCATGTGGGCGTCGATCACCCGCTGCGGCAGCGCCGGCTCCGAACCGTGGCCGCTCGGCAAGCTCCGCTCCGAACCATGGTCGCTCCGCAAGCTCCGCTCCGGCATCGGTGTCACCCCTTCACGCTGCCCGCCGTCAAGCCTCGGACGAAGTAGCGCTGCAGCGACACGAACACCAGCAGTGGTACTGCCATGGTGATGAACGCGCCCGCGGTGAGCAGGTTCCAGTCCTGCCCGAGGTTGCCGACCAGGTTGGACAGGTTCATCGTGACGGCTTCGTTCTTGCGGTCCAGGAACACCAGCGCCACGATCAGGTCGTTCCACACCCACAGGAACTGGAAGATCGCGAACGCGGCCAGCGCGGGCACCGACATCGGCACGATCAGTCGCCAGAACGTGGTGAAGTGGCTGGCGCCGTCCACTTTGGCGGATTCGATGATTTCGGCGGGCAGGCCCTGCATGTAGTTGCGCAGGATGTAGATGGCCAGTGGCATGCCGAAGCCGGTGTGTGCCAGCCAGACGGTGGCGAACTGGCCGGTCAGCCCCATACCGTTGAACAGCGACAGCAGCGGGATGAACGCCACCTGGATCGGCACCACCAGCAGTCCGACGAGCACGATGAACATGGTGTCGCGGCCGGGGAACTTCATGAACGTGAAGGCGTAGGCGGCGAACGCGGCGATCATGATCGGGATGATCGTCGACGGGATCGTGATCACCAGGCTGTTGATGAACGCGCTCGCCATGCCCTCGCCGGAAAGCACCTCGTCGTAGTTGGACAGCGTCCACTGCGAGGTGTCGAACGGCTTGGCCAGCGCGGTCCACCACCCGGTGGACAGCGCATCGTCGGCTTTGCGGAAGCTGGTGACGAGCAGCCCGAGCGTCGGGATCAGCCAGATCGCGCAGACGATCAGCAGGGTGAGTCCCGGAATCCAGGACCGCTTCTTGCGCACCGGCGCCTCTTTGCGGTGTTTCACCGAGCTCCCTCTTCAGCTTTGTATCGCCGCACCTGGTAGATCATCACCGGCACCACGGCCAGCATGAGCAGCACGACGATGGCCGCGGCCTTGCCGTTGTGCCCGTAGCGGAAGAGTTCGGTGAAGAAGCGGTTGCCGATCACGTCGGTGCCGAAGTTGCCGCCGGTCATGACGTAGACGACGTCGAAGATCTTCATGACCAGGATCAGCACCGTGATGAAGACGGTGACGATGGTGCCCCAGATCTGCGGCACGATCACGCGGAAGAAGATCTGGCGTTCGTTGGCGCCGTCGATGCGGGCGGCCTCGATGGTGTCGACGGGCACGCTCTTGATGCCGGCGGACAGCAGCACCATCGCGAAGCCGGCCTGCAGCCAGATCAGGATGACCATGAGCAGCAGGTCGTTGATGTTGAACTGGCTCTGCTGCAGCCAGGACACCGGGTCGAAGCCGAGCCAGGTCCAGAAGGCGTTGAGGATGCCGACCTGCGGGCGCCCGGCCGGGTCCTGGGCGTAGACGAAGCGCCAGATGGTGGCCGCGCCGACGAAGCTGATCGCCATCGGCAGGAAGATCGCGGACTTGACGAGCTTTTCGGAACGATCGCCGAGGCGGTCGGCCAGCGCGGCGACGGCGAGGCCGACGATCACGACCACGGTCGGCACCACGATGATCCACAGCACGTTGTTGACGAGCGTTTCGCGGAAGCCGGATTCGCCGAGCAGGTCGGCGTAGTTCTCCAGGCCGACGAAGTTCTGCCCGCGGCGGTCGTAGAAGCTTTCGAGGATGGTGCGCAGCGCCGGGTACACCAGCAAGGCCCCGACGAGCAGCACCGCAGGTCCGACGAATACGAAGGGCCGCAACCGCTTTGCCCACGGAGTGCGCTCGACGACGAAGTTGAGCAGCCAGTAGAAAAGCAGAGCTCCGCCGACACCACCACCGATCGCGATGGCCGCGTTGAGAACCTTCAGCACGCGCAGAACCCTAACAGTCGAGTGCGGTGCCGCTCGTGCATCTGCCGAGCCCGAGCGGCACCGGACGAATTACTTCTTGGGCCAGCTACTTTCGATGCCGTCGAAGGTCTGGTTCAGGTTCTGCTGACCGCTGATCCAGGCCACCATGCCCTTCCAGAAAGTGCCCGCACCGACCTCGGCCGGCATCAGGTCGGAGCCGTCGAAGCGGAAGGCCTGCGCGCTCAGCGCGAGCGTGGCGATCTGCTTGGTGGTCTCCGACGGGTACTGGCTGGCGTCGAAGCTCTTGTGCGGGGAGATCCAGCCGCCGTCCTTGATCGCGGCGGTGCCGAAGGTGGACGCGGTGAGCTTCTGCAGCACCTTCTTGGCGTTGTCGTTGTTCGGGTTCATCAGCGACGCCAGGTCGCCACCGCCGACGATCGAATTGCCTTGCACCGCACCGCCTTCGACGGGCGGCAGCACGAAGACGCCGACCTCACCGGACAGGTCGGCCTTCACCTTGTCCGGGAACAGGGAGGTGATGAAGTCGGAGATGCGGTTGAAGTAGCAGCCGGGCTTCTCGTCGAACATCGGGTTGGCGGCCTTGCCGAACGGCGTGTTCAGGATGCCCGCGTTACCGCCCAGCACGTTGCCCGGGGTGAGGGCGATCTGCTGGAAGTATTCGGCGGCCTTCTTGATCTTCGGATCGTTGAACGGGATCTGGTGCGAGGTCCACTGGTCGTAGGCCTCGGGCCCGGCCGAGCGCAGCACGTAGTCTTCGATCCAGTCGGTGGCGACCCAGCCGGTGCTGTCTTCGGACTCGATGCCGATGCACCACGGGGTGGTGCCCCCGGCCTTGATCCGGTCGGTCAGCGCGATCAGCTCGGCGTGCGTCTTGGGCACTTGGTAGCCGGCCTTCTCGAAGGCCTTCTTCGGGTACCAGACGAGGCTCTTGACGGCGAGGCGGATCGGCGCGCCGAGGGTCTTGCCGTCCTTCTTGGTGGCGTCGAGGATGCCCGGAACCAGGCTCGACTCGAGCGACTTGACGTCCACGCCCGCGTCTTCGAGCGGGGTGACCGCGCCGCCGGCGGCGACGTCCTGGAGCAGACCGGGCTGCGGGAACAGCGCGATGTCGGGGGCGTTGCCGCCCTGCACCCGGGACCGGATCACCGTGGCGAAGTCCTTGGGGGCCTGATAGTTGATCTTGATGCCGGTCTCTTTGCTGATCTCTTCGAGCGCCTTCTCGAGCTGCTTGCCCTCCGGGCCGCCGATGTCGCCGAGAATCTCGACCGCACCGTTGTCGCTGTCGGATCCCTCGCCGACACACCCGGTGAGGGCAAGGGCGAGCGCGACGCCGACGACGCCGACTCGGCCGATCCTGCCAATCTTCATCTGCTACTCCTCCTGTGGCCGACACCACCAGTGATTCGGTGTGGCTGACGCCACGGTAGTTCGGTGTGGCTCACGCCACGTTGTCATGTGGGCGCGTGCTGCGATCACACTAGGCCAATACCTTGTTCCGGAGCAGTTGTCTGGCGCTGGTCGTGCACCCGACGGCTGCGAAGCAGCCGCCTGGCAAAGTCCTAGTAGATTGGTTGCGCGCCAAACGCCGGGAGCGAGCGGAGGGCAATGGGCACGGACAAGTTGCTGACCCGCATCGGCGGGCTCTTGCGACAGGCGGAGTCGACCGACAACGAACACGAGGCCGAAGCGTTTCTGGCGGCGGCACAACGGCTGGCGACGCGTTCGGCTATCGACCTGGCGGTGGCGCGGGCGCACATCGCCGATCGGGAACGCCGCCCGGTGCCCGCCCAGCGCATGATTCGCATCGGCGAGGCGGGCAAGAAGGGTCTGCGCACCTACGTGCAACTGTTCGTCAACATCGCCGCCGCCAACGACGTGCGCTGCGATGTCACCTCCACCTCGACGCAGGTTTTCGCATTCGGTTTCGACACCGATATCGATGCGTGCGAGGCGTTGTACGCGAGCTTGATCGTGCAGATGGTGCGGGCCAGCGACGCCTACATCAAGTCGGGGGCATACCGGGCGGCCGGTGTGGCCGGGGTGACCGCGCGGCTGAACTTTCAGTTGGCCTTCGCCCAGCGCATCGGGCAGCGGCTGGCGGCCGCCAAGGCCGAGACTGTGGAGGCCGTGCGCCACACGCCCGGCACCGCGGTCGCGTTGCGCGACAAGGAGCTCGAGCTCGTCGACTACTACCAGCGCGCATCCCGGGCGCGCGGTAGCTGGCGGGGCTCGCGGGTGGCGCGTTCGGACGCCGCGCAGCGCGCCGGAGACCGTGCCGGACGTGCGGCGCGGCTGGGCAACTCCGGCGAGCTCGGAGGCGCGCGTGGCGAGCTCCCGGGATAGCCAGCGCGGCCGCGTGTACGACGCCGAAGACCTCGTGTTGCGGGTGTTCGACGGCGCCGATCGCAACGGGCTGCGTACCGTGACGGTGCTCGGCTCCCAGCTCACCTTGCCGGTGGAGCGCCGGTTCGGCTCGGCAGCCGCGGTGCAGCACTACGCCGATCGCGTGCTGGGCCTGAATTGGGTTCGCGCACAGTGGAATCCGGGATCGTTGCGGGTGCGCCCGCGAGCTGGGCAGCAGGCCGCTCACTACGAGACGGGCACTGCGACGATCGCGGTACCCGAGCGCGGCACGTGGGCACTGCGCGAATTCGTGGTGCTGCACGAGATCGCACACCACCTCGAGCCCGCGGCCGCACACGGCCCGGCATTCGTGAGTGCCTATCTGGAACTGGTCGACGGAATCATCGGCAGCGAGGCCGCGTTCTTGTTGCGAACCACGTTGGCGGAGTGTGGAGTTCGATTCGGCTGAGGCCGCGATCCAGGCATTCCGGGCAGGTCGGTTCCGATCCCGAGAGCTGCGCCCGAATTCCTGGCATGCTGTGCGCATGGGAGTGAGTCTGGGCAAGGGCGGCAACGTTTCACTGACCAAGCAGGCCCCCAACCTGAAGCGCATTGCGGTCGGGTTGGGCTGGGACGTGCGCACCACCTCCGGCGCCGAGTTCGACCTGGACGCCAGCGCCCTGATCACCGGCGAGAACCGAAAGGTGCTGTCGGACGCGCACTTCGTCTTCTACAACAACCTGCGCTCGCCCGACGGTTCGATCGAGCACACCGGCGACAATCTCACCGGCGAGGGGGAGGGCGACGACGAGGTGATCAACGTCGATCTCGACGCGGTGCCGCCCAACGTCGCGTTCGTCGTGTTCCCGGTGTCGATTCACGAGGCCGACGAGCGCCGCCAGTCCTTCGGCCAGGTGCGCAACGCGTTCATCCGCGTGGTCGATCGCGACACCAACATCGAACTCACCCGCTACGACCTGTCCGAAGACGCCTCGAGCGAAACCGCGATGGTCTTCGGCGAGTTGTACCGTCGCGGCGCGGAGTGGAAGTTCCGGGCCATCGGCCAGGGCTACGCGTCCGGGCTGCGCGGGATCGCACTGGATTTCGGCGTCAGCGTCGGCTGAGCGCCATTCGGGTGACGCCGGCACGTCGCGTGATCGACAATGGTTGACCATGAGCGACGACTGGTACGTGGTGGGCCTGGACAACGGCGGCACCAAGAACGCGGGCACCGTGCTCGATCGCGAGGGCAAGTTCCTCGTGGACCGAATGCTCGAGTCGCCCAGCCGCGTACTCGAGGGACCGGCGGTTGCCGTCGAGGCGCTCGCTCAGGCGCTGGAGAACGTGCTGACGGTCACCGACATCTCCATGGACAAGGTGCGCGCCGTCGGGCTGGACACCCCGGGTCCGGCCAGCGCGGAGGGAGTCATCTCGTCGATGGGATCGACCAACTTCTCGCTGCCCGAGTGGCGCAGCTTCGACATCCGGTCGGCGCTGGAGAAGCGCATCGGCAAACCGGTCGTCTACACCAACGACGCCAACGCCGCCGCGCTCTACGCCCACCACACCCACTTCGGCGCGCAAGCCACCGCGTTCTCGTCGGTGTCGGCGATCATCGGCACCGGCCTCGGTGGCGGACTGGTGGAGTCGGGCGCGGTGATCGCCGGGCGCTCGGGCATGGCGGGCGAGCTGGGGCATGTGTTCGTCCCGATGGACGGCCTGCTGGCCGAGGGGCAGCCGACGCCGCGCTGCAATTGCGGCCAGTACGCCGACGCGGAGAGCGTCGCCTCGCTCACCGGCATTCAGAACAACCTGCTGCCGTTCTGGCTGACCCGCTACCCGGACCATCCGCTGCACCGCATCGAGGGCGCCAAAGACCGGGCGAAGCAGGTCCGGACGCTGGCCGAGAACGGGGACGAGTTGTCCCGCAAGATCTTTGCGCAGCAGGCGATGGCGATCGGGCGGTTGTTCACCATCGCGGCAAACTTCACCGACCCCACCGCCTACTTCGTGGGTGGCGGCGTCGTGGAGGCCGGCGTGGAGTTCCGCGAATGGTTCCTGGCGACGGTGCGCGCCAACACGGGTCTGCGGGAAGAGCAGGCGAAGGTGTCCACGATCGCGACGGTGCCCGACCTGGACATGGCCGGGGCACGCGGATCTGCCCTAGCCGCAATGGCTTACGCCAACTCGCACTGATTACCCCGGAGGTAATCGACTCTCGCACCGGGCGCCGCCAAGGTAGAAGGCGACCGGCAGGAAGCGAGAGAGGAAATCTCATGAATGAGTTCGATCAGATTGTGGCCCAATACATTTCGGTGTGGAACGAGAGCGATGCGGGCGCCCGCCGGGTGGCCGTCGACAAGCTGTTCGCCGCCGAGGGCCGCTACATCGACCCGCTGACCGCGGCAGTGGGCAGGGACGGAATCGACGCGATGATCGCGGGCGCGCAGGCACAGTTCGCCGGGTTGACGTTCTCGTTGGCCGGCACCGTCGACGCGCATCACGATCTGGCGCGATTCCAGTGGGCGTTGGGACCGGCCGGCGGCGAGGCCGTGGCCATCGGATTCGACGTCGTCGAGCGCAACGCCGACGGGCAGCTCACACAGGTGCTCGGGTTCCTCGACAAGATGCCGGGCTGAACCGCGTCGGCCGCGCACCCCGAGCGGGTGCGCGGCCGTCGGTGTCAAAGCAGCTCGTAGATCGTGGCGTTCGCCAAACCGCCTGCCTCACACATGGTTTGCAGGCCGTAGCGGACGCCACGCTGGCGCATCGCGTGCACCAAGGTGGTCGCCAGCCGGGCACCGCTGGCCCCCAGCGGGTGGCCGATGGCCAGGGCACCGCCGTTGACGTTGACCTTGTTCAGGTCGGCGCCGGTGTCGTGGGCCCAGGCCAGCACGACCGGCGAGAATGCCTCGTTCACCTCGAACAGGCCGATGTCGTCGATGCCGAGTCCGGCGCGCTGCAACACCTTTCGCGTTGCGGGGATGACGGCGGTCAGCATCAGCAGCGGATCGTCGCCGGCGACGGCGAAACTGTGCACCCGGGCCAGGGGAGTCAGTCCGAGCTCGCGTGCCTTGTCGCTGTTCATGACCAGGGTGGCGGCGCTGCCGTCGTTGATCGGGCTCGAGTTCGCGGCGGTGATGTGCCAGCCGATCTGCGGGAAGCGTTGGGCCATCGCCGCGTCGTAGAAGGCGGGGCGCAGCTGGCCCAGAGATTCGAGCGTGCCGCCGACGCGGATGCCCTCGTCGGTCTGCAGGCCGTGCAAGGGTGCGAGTTCGCCGTCGAACAGCCCGTCCTTGGTGGCCTTGGCCGCGAGATCGTGGCTACGCACAGCGAATTCGTCGAGCTGTGCGCGACCGAATCCCCACTTGGCGGCGATCAGCTCGGCGCTGATGCCTTGCGGCACCCAGGAGCGGTCCACGCCGTCGGCGGCGTGCGCCGCGTCCGGGTAGCGCTGCCCGAAGCCGACGCCGCCGAGGTCTGCCGCGCCGATTGCGTTGCTGCCCATGGGAACTCGGCCCATGGATTCGACACCGGCGGCGACCACCACATCGTAGGCACCGGCGATGACGCCCTGCGCGGCGAAGTGGATGGCCTGCTGGCTGCTGCCGCACTGGCGATCGACGGTGGTGGCGGGCACCGATTCCGGGTAGCCGGCGGCCAGCGCCGCGCGGCGGGTGACGTTGACGCCCTGTTCACCCACTTGGGTGACCACGCCGCCGATCACGTCGTCGATGCGGGCCGGGTCGATGCCCGTGCGGTCGACGAGTGCGCGCAGGCTGTGCGCGAACAAGTCGACCGGGTGCACGTCGTGCAGGGCCCCATTCGGCTTGCCCTTGCCGATCGGAGTGCGGACCGCGTCGACGATGACTGCGTCTGCCATGACGATTCCTCTCACTATGCGTTCGCAAAGTCAGCCTACGCGCGCTGACTACTTCCTGCCATAGTCAGGTGGCGTACACTGGATCACATGCCCGCCGTCATGGAAGGACCGCTTCGCGATCTGAACGCCTGGAACCCGGTAGGGTGCTCCATCGCCAAGGCACTCGACCTCGTCGGCAACAAGACCGTGCTGCTGATCCTGCGCGAAGCCTATTACGGCACAACACGTTTCGAGTCTTTCGCGCGCCGGGTAGCGGTCACCGACGCGGTGCTGGCCAAGCACCTGCGCAAGATGGCCGACATCGGCCTGCTGGAGCGCCGGCCCTACCAGAACCCCGGCCAGCGCACCCGCCACGAATACGTACTCGCCCCGATGGGCCGCGACCTGGTCCCCGTCGTATTCGCGCTCTGGCAATGGGGCAACAAGTATCTCCAGGAGGACGGCGGCCCGTTGCACGTCGTCGACCACTCCGGCGCACAGGTGCGCGTCGGCCTGCGCTCGGATCGGGACCTCGATCTCGAAGACGTCCACGTGCGCGTCAATCGAGCTTGGCTGCGCAAACACCGCCCGCGCACCTGACGCCCGCGCGCCGCACGCACCCGGCCCCAGCGCGTCGTCCCGCCGCCACCTCCCGCGCACCCAACCGCAGCGCAACGGACCATTCGCTGCGCACCCGACCCAGCGCGTCGGCCGCGACGACCAGCGCACCCCAACCATCGACGAGCGTGCCGTCGTGGCGGAAATCCGCACCGAATCCCGCCCTCACAGCACACTCAGACGTCGACCCAGGCCGCGCGCGATCGAGCGTCGACCCGGGCGGAGCGATCGAGCGTCGACCCGGGCGCGCGCGATCGAGCGTCGTCGTGCGCCGGATCGATGCGGCCCCCGTCAGCTCAGGCGCGCGCCTGCGTCGTCGGCGGCGAAGAAGTGGATCTGCGCCGGATCGGTGTACAGGTTGACCCGGTCGCCCTTGGCGGGCGGGTTGCGCCAGTCGGCACGTGAGACCACCTGCTGTTCGGTGTCGCCCACGACGGTGCGTCCGTAGATGTAGGCATCCGAACCGAGTTCCTCGACCACGTCGACTTCCATTGTGGCGCCACGAGATCCGATCTCGAAGTGCTCGGGGCGCACGCCCACCACGACGGTTCCGTTGCTGGTGTCGGCCACGGCGCGCGGCACCGGCACCTGCCAGCCGCCGACGGTGACAGCGCCGTCGGCGATGGGCAGGGTGAAGATGTTCATCGCGGGCGAGCCCATGAAGCCGGCCACGAAAACGTTCTCCGGCTTGTTGTACAGCTCGCGCGGGGTGGCGCACTGCTGCAGGATGCCGTCTTTGAGCACGGCCACCCGGTCGCCCATCGTCATCGCCTCCACCTGGTCGTGGGTGACGTACACGGTGGTGGTGCCCAGGCGCCGCTGCAGCTGGGCGATCTGGGTGCGGGTCTGCACGCGCAGCTTGGCATCCAGGTTCGACAGCGGCTCGTCCATGAGGAACACCTGCGGTTGCCGCACGATGGCGCGGCCCATCGCGACGCGCTGGCGCTGCCCGCCCGAGAGCGCCTTGGGCTTGCGGTCCAGATACTGCTCGAGATCGAGCAGCTTCGCCGCCTCCTGCACCCGCTGCGCGGTTTCGGCCTTGCTCACCTTCGCCAGCTTGAGCGCGAAGCCCATGTTCTCGGCGACCGTCATGTGCGGGTAGAGCGCGTAGTTCTGGAAGACCATCGCGATGTCGCGCGCCTTGGGCTCGGCGTGGGTGACGTCCCGGTTGCCGATCAGGATGCGCCCGCTGGAAACCTCTTCGAGGCCGGCGAGCATGCGTAGCGAGGTGGATTTACCGCAGCCAGACGGCCCGACGAGCACGAGAAATTCACCGTCGGCGATCTCGAGGTCGAGGGCGTCCACCGCGGGGCGGACAGCGCCTGGGAAGAGGCGGGTGGCCTTGTCGAAAGTGACCGTAGCCATGCGAAATCAATCCCTTCACCGGCAGGAACGTGCCGGACGATCCGAAGTAAAGGAGCGCCGCGACGGCGCCGCGGCGCTTTCAGTATTACGCACTGCCCGGGCGTCGGTAGCCTCGGTGACGGTTGCACCCGCAGCGCCGCGGGCACTCGTCCAGACCGCTCGCAGCATCAGGAGATTCGATGGCGATCCGCATCGGTGTTCAGCTCCAGCCTCAGCACGCCCCCGATTACCAGCTCATCCGCGACGCCGTGCTGCGCAGCGAAGACGCCGGGGTGGACATCGTGTTCAATTGGGACCACTTCTTTCCGCTCACGGGCGATCCCGACGGCGCGCACTTCGAGTGCTGGACGATGCTCGGCGCGTTCGCCGAGCAGACCGAACGGGTGGAGATCGGCGCACTGGTGACCGGCGGCGGCTACCGCAATCCGGATCTGCTGGCCGACATGGCGCGCACCGTCGACCACATCAGCGGCGGGCGGCTGATCCTCGGCATCGGGGCGGGCTGGTTCGCTCGGGACTATGCGCAGTACGGCTACGAATTCGGCACTCCCGGAACGCGTTTGGCGCTGCTGAAGGAAAATTTGGCGCGCCTGACGGCACGCCTGGCAGAGCTCGAACCGCAGCCGGTGCGCAAGCTGCCGATTCTCATCGGCGGTGGCGGCGAGCGCAAGACGCTGCGACTGGTCGCCGAGTATGCGCAGATCTGGCACAGCTTCGCCGAACTCGGTGATCTGCAACGCAAGTCGGACGTCCTGTTGCAACACTGCGTCGATGTGCGCAGCGATCCACGCAAGATCGAGCGGTCGGTGCCGTGGCGCGGCGCCGAACGGGCACAGGCGTACGTCGACGCCGGGGTCACGCTTTTCACCGTGGGCACCGGCGGTCCCGATTACGATCTGACTCAGGTGCGCGACGCCATCCGCTGGCGCGACGAGCAGAATCCGGAAGTGGTCGGGGGACTCGCATGAAAGCCGTTCTCGCCCTGCACTGGCAGGTCAACGTGATCAAGCCGGAAGGCTTCTTCGGCGGCATGCTCGCCGAGCCCGTGGCGGCCAGCGGTGTCGTCGATCGCGCGGTTCGATTTCACGCTGCCGCACGAGATCTGGGCGTGCCCGTCGTGTACACCAGGTTCACCGTCCCGGAGGGCGAGGGCGCGTTGGTGCGCAACACCGGGTTCATGCACGCCGTCGCCGACGCGCAGGCGATGTTCCGCCCGGATGCCCCTGGCGCACAGATCATTCCGGAGATGGCCGACGCCGCCGACGATGTGGTCGACAATCAGCGCCTGTCCGGACTGTCGGCCAACGACCTGCCGCACTGGCTGGCCACCCGCGAGATCACCACGCTCTTCGTCACCGGTGTCGCGACCAATCTGACGGTCGAGCAGACGGTCCGCCACGGCACCGAACTCGGGCTCACCGTGTACACCGTCGCCGACTGCGTGGCCGCGGCCTCCGACGCGGTGCACCAGGCCTCGCTGCAGAACATCGACCTCGCCACCGCCGGCACGGTGTCGGCGGCGCGGGCGCTGGAGTTGCTCGGCTGAGCTGCCCCCGGGGCCGGGTACGCGATGGAGCGCGGGACGGAGCGCCCACTTTCGGCGATTGCGGGGCGGTTTCGGCCACGCGAGCGACGAAAGTGGACACTCTGTCCCGTCGTCCGACGTTCCCTTTTCGGCGCTGCTCAGGGCACGAGCACGATCTTGCCCGCGACGTGCCCGCTGTCGAGCAACTCGTGCGCCTTGGCCGCGTCGGCCAGCGGAATCGCATGGGCTACATGGACTTTCAGCGCGCCGACGTCGATCAGCTCGAGCAACTCCGTGAGGTCCGCTGCCGACGGGCGCACATCCACATACCCGAAGCGCAGTCCGAGTTCGGCGGCTCGCTCCGGCGTGATGCCCAGGAACACTCCGATCGCGCCGATCAGCAAACCGCCGGGCTCGAGAACCTGCGCGGACCGCTCGGCGTAGGCCCCGCCGACGAGATCCAGCACGATATCGACCGGCGCCACCGCCGTCGTGAAATCCACTGCGCGATAGTCGATTACCTCGTCGGCGCCGAGTTCGCGCACGAAGTCGTGGTTGCCTGCGCTCGCGGTTGCGATCACGTACGCGCCCTTGGCCTTGGCGATCAGCACCGCCAGATGGCCGACGCCGCCCGCGCCCGCGTGGACGAGCACCCGATGGCCCGGACCCACCGCACCGATCCCGACCAACGCCTGCCATGCGGTGAGCCCGGCCAAGGGCAGCGCGCCGGCCGCCTCGAACGACAAGCCGGCCGGCTTGCGGACTAGTTCGTTCACCGATGCGACGACGTATTCGGCGTGCGTGGCCGCCAGCGCGGGAAACGCGAGCAGGCCGAGCACCTCGTCCCCGGGCCCGAGCGCAGCGTGATGCTCGGGAGCCTGCGACCGAGCGTCACGCGCAGCGACACCCTCATCCAGCGGAGCGTGATGCTCGGGAGCCTGCGACCGAGCCTCACGCGCAGCGACACCCTCTCCCTGCGACCGAGCCTCACGCGCAGTGGAATTCAGGTGTGACACCTCGGGTCCGACCGCGACGACGGTCCCGGCAACATCCCAGCCGAGCGTGAAAGGTGGTGTCGCGAAGCCGGACTCGCTGAGGTCGACGGTGTCGGCGTGGACGCCGTCGCGGGGGCGGTACCGCCCGGCGCGCACCACCGCGTCGACCGGGTTGATTCCGGCGGCCGCGACCTGGACCAGCACTTCGCCCGGTCCGGGCTGCGGTAGGTCGACCTCGTCGAGGGTGAGGACGTCCGGTCCGCCGAACGTCTGCTGGGTGAGAATTCGCATGTCTCCATCGTTGGGAACCAAGTAACTGTTGTGAAGACGGCACCATTTCGGTATCTAATTACCTCATGGATACCGCCTTCGACCTGCGTGACTATGGCGGCTTCGATGCCTTCCTGCGCGACTGTCCGGCACGCATGGTCCTGACGCTGATCTCGGACAAGTGGAGCCTGTTGGCAATCTCGGCCCTCACCGGCGGGCCGTTGCGGCATGGTGAGCTGCGCCGCCGCCTCGAGGGCGTGTCACCGAAGATGCTCACCCAGACCCTGCGCACCCTGGAGCGCCACGGGCTGGTGCGCCGTACTCAGTACCCCACGATCCCGCCGCAGGTCGAGTACTCGCTCACCGAGCTGGGCGCGAGTCTGCGCACCCCGGTGCTGGCGCTCAAGGGCTGGGCGGAATCGAACATCGCCGAGATTGTGCGGGCCACCGAGCAGTACGATGCCCGCGAGCCCGCGGCGCCCTGGCACGGCGCGAGCGGATAGCCAACGCGCCGAACAGTTTCCGCCTCGACCAGGTTGCCCGGCAGCTCGCCGCATTCGACGCTGGTTAGGCTCGCCTCGTTGTTTCGGCGTTAACCCATTCTTTGCTTTGATCTTGCCAGGATCTGGAAGGTTCGCTGGGAGTTATCCCTCCTCAGCCCGGGAGCTGCGTTGACCATCGAACTTCCCTTGATTCACGACGGCAAGTCGTCCCGCTCGTCGATCACCTGCAAGTACAAGTGCGCCAACGCGTGCTTCCACCCCGTTCCCAACGAGTCCGACAACGAGTACTTCGGCGACGTCGTGAAGGCTGCGATGTCGCGACGCGGGGTGCTCAAAGGCACGGCCACCGTCGCGCTGGCCGTCGGTGCCGGAGGTGTGCTGGCTGCTTGCGGCGACGAGGAGGGTTCCGCGGACAGTTCCGCAGCCGCGAACGCCGAAGCCACCCCGCAGGGTGCAAACTTCACCGCCGTCGCCCCGAACACCGAAGACAAGCTCGTCATCCCCGAGGGTTACGAGCAGGGTGTCGTGATCCGTTGGGGCGAGCCACTTTTCGCCGATGCGCCGAAGTTCGACTTCGACAACCAGACCCCGCAGGCGCAGGAGCGGCAGTGGGGCTTCAACAACGACTTCTCCGGCCTGCTGCCGATCGAGGGCGAGCCCAACAAGTTCCTGCTCGTCGCGAATTTCGAGTACACCACGCCCACCGCGATGTTCAAGGGCTACAACCCCGAGGCTCCCACCCTCACCCAGTTCCAGGTGATGGTCACCGCGCAGGGTCTCGGTGTCGTCCAGGTGAAGGGCGAGTCCGGTAGCGGCAAGCTCACCCCCGAGTTCAGCAAGTACAGCCGGCGCGTCACCGCGAACAGCGAATTCTTCCTGCTCACCGGCCCCGCGGCGGGCAGCGATTTCGTCAAGACCAGCGCCGATCCGGCGGGCACCAAGGTCATCGGCACCTTCGCCAACTGTTCCGGCGGCATCACCCCGTGGGGCACCATGCTGTCGGGCGAGGAGAACTTCAACGGCTACTTCGCCAACGCCGAGAAACTCACCGACGAGAACGCCGTCAAGCGCGCCAAGCGCTACGGAATCACGCAGAAGGCCTCCGAGCAGCGCTGGGAGAACTTCGACAAGCGCTTCGATGTCGCGCAGGAACCCAACGAGCCCAACCGATTCGGCTACATCGTCGAGCTGAACCCGTGGGACGCCACGTCGGTCCCGGTGAAGCACAGCGCGATGGGCCGCCTCAAGCACGAGGGCTCGAACGTCTACGTCGCGGCCGACGGCACCGTCGTCGCCTACACCGGCGACGACGAGCGCTTCGACTACATGTACAAGTTCGTGTCCTCGCGCAAGGTGCAGTCGGGCAACAGCCCGGCCGCGGTGCGCGATAACATGAAGATTCTCGACGAGGGCACCCTCTACGTCGCCAAGCTCACCGGCAACGAGCCCGACAAGATCGACGGCTCCGGAAAGGTGCCCTCGGACAAGGGATTCACCGGTTCGGGCGAGTGGATTCCGCTGCTCGAGTCGCGTGCCGACGGCGCCACCAGCAAGGTCGAGGGCTTCAGCGCGCAGGAAGTCGCGGTGTTCACCCGGCTGGCCGCCGACAAGGTCGGCGCCACGAAGATGGACCGTCCGGAGGATTTCGAGGCGAACCCGAAGACCGGCAAGGTCTACGTCGCGCTGACGAACAACGACAAGCGCGGCGCCGACGGCTCGGCGGCGGCCGACGAGGCCAACCCACGCAAGACCAACAAGAACGGCCAGATCCTCGAGATCGAAGACGATCACAAGGGCACCAAGTTCACCTGGTCGCTGCTGGTGGTGTGTGGCGACCCGAAGGCGGCCGACACCTACTACGGCGGGTTCGACAAGGAGAAGGTCAGCCCGATCTCCTGCCCGGACAACGTGGCGTTCGACCAGTACGGCAACCTGTGGGTCTCCACCGACGGCAACGCGCTCAAGAGCAATGACGGGCTGTTCTACGTCGGCACGGACGGCAAGAACCGCGGCGAGGTCAAGCAGTTCCTCACCGTGCCCAAGGGCGCGGAGACCTGCGGCCCGATCGTGACCGAGAACCGCGTGCTGGTCTCGGTGCAGCACCCGGGTGAGCTCGAGGGCGCCAGCGCCGACAAGCCGGTCTCGCACTGGCCCGACGGTGGCGACACCCAGCCCCGCCCGTCCGTCGTCGCGGTCTGGAAGGCCGGCGGCGGTCGCATCGGCGTCTGAGCGCGCAGCGCACCATCCGCACGCGCGATGGCGGGGCGTGGCCTACGGGCCGCGCCCCGCTTGCCGTTCAGGCCGGA
>CAKZIX010000120.1 GCA_936936565.1 uncultured Nocardiaceae bacterium
CCTGGGGGTGTTGAATGATGAGCAGCTGGCCCATTGTTTATTCCCGCTGGGAGACACCCGCAAGCCGGATATCCGCAAAGAGGCGGAGGCTGCTGGACTCGTGACGGCCTCGAAGCCCGATAGCCATGACATTTGCTTCATCCCGGATGGGAATACGAAGGCGTTCTTGGGCAACCACATTGGCGTCCGGTCGGGTGATCTGAAAGACCGGGATGGCAACGTGATCGGCCATCACGATGGCATCTACGGTTTCACCATTGGGCAGCGTAAGGGGCTCGGTCTACCTGGTCCAGCGCCCGACGGTAAACCCAGGTATGTCACCGATATTGATGCTGACACCGGAACTGTTACCGTCGGCACGCGCGACGATCTTCGTGTGGGGCGGTTGTATGCCGATCGTCTCATTCGCCTCGATGAGCATGAAGGATCGACGCAGGAGTGCCAGGTCCAGGTTCGTGCCCATGGCGGTGTTGTCGATGCCACGGTCACTATTGACGACGGTGTGGCAACGATTGATCTCCAGTCCCCGCTGACCGGTGTTGCGCGCGGACAAGCTGCGGTGATTTACCGTCCCGACTCTGACGGCGACATCGTGTTGGGTTCGGGGACGATTTGTGACACAGTCTCGGTCTCTAAGCTGCAACCAACCACCGCGGGCGCGTCGTCGAACAGCTAATATGCTGGCTATGAACCAGAATTCGGGTGGCGCGACGTGGGCGTCGGGGTGGGGAGCCCTGGAAACTCGTGATCCTCGCGAAGCGGCTCGCATTATCGCGGGGGAGGCCGCTGTGCCGTTTATCCCGCAGTTGATTAACCGCGGTGTCGGGTCGTCACTGTCGGGATCGACGTTGTCATTGCTCTCGTCTTCTTATGTTCAGGGGCCACGATCGTGGCAAATGTCGGGCCCGACGGTGGCATCACGCCGGCGCAATGACGAGATCCATCGCGACATCGATGTGTATGAGGAAGCGTGGGAAGGCGGTTCCGCGCTCTCTAGCCAGGAGATGAAGGTCCAGGTCATGGGTCCATGGTCGCTGGCGGTCGCGACGGAATTATCGGACGGTCACCGTATAGTGTCGGATAAGTCGGCGGTTCGCGGTTTTCACGACGAGTGGAGCGGTGGCGTCGCCGAGTACCTTTCGGAGATTCACCGCCGGTTTGGCAAGCGCATTGTCCTGCACATTGAGGAGCCCTACGTAGGCACGCTCGTCCGGGGACGTATCGCTGGGACCACTGATTGGGACATTATTCCTCCCGTCCACAACGATATTCTGAGTACTGAGTGGGACAGGACCATCGGGGGCGTGTTCGACGAGCTAGGAGGGGTTACTACCGACGACGCCTCTCATGGTGTTGTTACTGGTGTTGTGATGTCCTGTGGGGCATCGCTACCGGATGATCTCGAGATGCCAGCGTGGGCAATGCCGCTGATCGGGTTGGATGAACTGGAACGCGCTGCCGCGGATGGGTCGTCGACGCACCACATGCTCGACCGAGTGGGTGAGCTTATCGACGCTGATGGTCGGTCGATGGTGATCGGCGTGGCGGGCGACAACGGTGCTGCCGGTGATGCTGCTGGGATCGTTCGCGGGGCTACTGCCGACGGTGCTGGTGCTCGTGCCGGTGGTGACACTGGTGACCACGATCGCGACCAGGCCGGCCCAGGCCAGCAGCGCGGCGACCTTGTCGATGTAGCGCTGCTTCGCATCGTCCTGCGACACCCCGGACAGCTTCTGCCAGGCGTCGTATTTGGCGCGGCCCACGAAGTCCAGCCGGCCGGGGCGCGACCCGGTGACATCGCCGACCGTGGCCTGCTTGTAGTGGGCGTAGAGAAACGCCAGGTCGTCGTTGCTGGGGCGCTTGGTCAGCGTCTTGACGTCCGACTGCGCCTTGGCGAAGGCATCATCGAGCTCGCTCATGGATGGAACAATAAGCGCGCGAGGGTAATCCGCGCAGCAGGTGCGGAAATTACGGCGTGCCGGGCGGAACTCAGCCGCGGGCGAGCACGGACATCGCGATGCCGTCGAGGATGTCGTGCTCACTGATGACGAGCGTGTCGATGCCGGCGCGCTCGGCCAACTCTTCGGCGAGCACCGTGGTGATGAGGGCGCCGCCACCGATGACATCGACGCGGCCGGGGTGGATGGATCCGATCGCGGCCCGCTGCTCGTGATTCATGGTGACCAGGCGATCGCACACCGCGTGGATGTCGGCCGACGTCAGCCGGGACAAGTGCACCCGCGCCGGATCGTAGACGTCGAGGCCCTGGGCGACCGCGGACAGCGTCGTCATGGTGCCGGCGACACCGACCCAGGTCTTGGCCGAATCGACGGGCACCCGGTCGAACGCCGCGGTGAGCCGTTCGGCAGCGAATTCGCGGCCCGCGGCCACCTCGTCTGCCGTGGGCGGATCGCTGCGCAGGCAGCGCTCGGTGATCCGCACGCAGCCGATGTCGGCCGAGAAGGCCGCCTGCACACCGGAACTGTCGCCGAGCACCAACTCGGTGGAACCGCCGCCGAGATCCACGACGACGAACGGGCCGACCGTCGCGTCGAATTCGCCGACGGCACCGCTGAACGACAGCCGCGCCTCTTCGTCGCCGGTGATCACCTCGGCCTCCGCGCCGGGTACCGCCCTGGACAGTTCGGCGCGCGCCATGCCGAAGAAGTCTTCCCGATTGGCGGCGTCGCGGGTGGCCGAGGTGGCCACCATGCGCACGGCGTCGACGCCGGTCTCGATCATGCGATCGACATAGGCGTGCAACGCAACTCGGGTGCGCTCGATGGCTTCGGGGGCGAGTCGGCCGGTGGCGTCGACCCCCTGGCCCAGGCGCACGATCTGCATCTCGCGATGCACGTCGCGCAGCTGCCCGTCGACGACCTCGGAGACGAGCAGGCGGATGGAGTTGGTGCCGCAGTCGACGGCGGCAATCCGGCGGGTCATGCAAGGTCCTCCAGTTCAGGCCAATCTGCGGGAATTGCGGTGCCGCGCAATCCGGATCGGGCGGCCAATGCGACCGCTTCGTCGCCCAGCGGGTTCACGCCCGGGCCCTTCGCCAGCGCGTGTGCGATGAGCACATGCAGGCATTTCACCCGGTCCGGCATGCCGCCACCGCTGAAATCGGTACCCAGCGACTCGATCTCGTCGCGCTCGGCCAGGTAACCCTCGTGCGCGGCGCGGTACTGCGCCGCCAATTCCGGGTCGGTACCGAGTCTTTCGGTCATCTCCCGCATCACGCCGGTCGTTTCCAGCCGGCTGGCCTCGGCCGTGAGCCGCGGGTCGGTGAGGTAGTACAGCGTCGGAAACGGGGTGCCGTCAGGCAATTTCGGCGCAGTTTTCACAACACCGGGGCGGCCGTCCGGGGTGCGGTAGGCGATCGCGAGCACACCGCGGGGGGTGCGGCCCAGTTGCTCGGCGACGACGTCGAGATCGGCTTGGCTGACAGGATCGGTCACTTGCGTGAAACGCTCTTCCACAGTTCTGAGTACCACGGGCCGGGCGGCGGCGCGGGCTTGGCGCGGCGCGCCTGCTCGGCCTCGTACGCGCCCGGCAACTGCACCAGGTACGGGGTCTCGCCCGGCATCACCAGCCGCAGCCGCTCCCGCGCCTGCGCCCGGATATAGGCCGGATCCTGTTGCTGCGCACGCTTTTCCTGCAGCCGGGCCAGGTCCGACTCGAGCTCGACACGCTCGGCGGCGACCCGGGCCGCCTCGGCGCGCTGGGTGAAGTAGTTGCGCATCGGCACGGCCAGCGTGAGCGCGAGCGCGCACACCACGACCGCCAGGATGACGGCCCGGCCCGCGTTCAGCCCCGCGATGGTGCGTTCCGGCTTGGCGTCCGAATCCGCCTTGGCCACTTCGGGATCGGTTGTCCCGTCCGTCGACCCGGCGCGCATGAACCGGCGCCGGGACCGTCCGGATTCCGCGCGTGCCCGCCGATCGCGCCCACCCGGGCCCGACGTGTTGCGTCCGCGCTGCGCCATGCCTGCTCCCCGTCAGCCCTCTACCGAGAACCGCGGGAACGCCACGTCACCCGCGTAGCGAGCGGCATCGCCGAGCGTCTCTTCGATGCGCAGCAGCTGGTTGTACTTGGCCACGCGCTCGCTGCGCGCCGGGGCACCGGTCTTGATCTGGCCGCTGCCGACCGCGACCGCCAGATCGGCGATCGTGGTGTCTTCGGTCTCACCCGAACGGTGCGACATCATCGTCTTGTAGCCGTTGCGGTGTGCGAGATCGACCGCGTCCAGCGTCTCGGTGAGCGTGCCGATCTGGTTCACCTTCACCAGCAGTGCGTTGCCCGCGCCGCGAACGATGCCGTCTTCCAGGCGCTCCGGGTTGGTGACGAACAGGTCGTCGCCGACGAGCTGCACCTTGTCGCCGATCTGCTCGGTGAGCGCGATCCAGCCGTCCCAGTCGTCTTCCGACAGCGGGTCCTCGATGGAGACCAGCGGGTAGGCGCCCAGCAGCTCGGCGTAGAAATCGGCCATCTGCGCGGCGGTGCGCTCGCTGCCCTCGAACTTGTAGCCGGTGCCGTCGGTGTAGAACTCGGTGGCCGCGACGTCGAGCGCGAGCGCCACGTCGGTGCCGAGCGCGAGGCCCGTCTTTTCGATGGCGACGCTGATCAGGTCGAGCGCCTCCTTGGTGCCCGCGACGTCCGGCGCGAAGCCGCCCTCGTCGCCGAGACCGGTGGCCAGGCCCTTGCTCTTGAGCACGGACTTGAGCGCGTGATAGACCTCCGCGCCCCAGCGCAGCGACTCACGGAAAGTGGGCGCGCCGATCGGGGCGACCATGAACTCCTGGACGTCGACGCCGGTGTCGGCGTGCGCACCACCATTGAGGATGTTCATCATCGGCACCGGCAACACGTGCGCGTTCGGGCCGCCGACGTAGCGGAACAACTCCAGGCCGGAGGATTCGGCCGCGGCGCGGGCGACGGCCAGCGAGACGCCGAGCAGGGCATTGGCGCCCAGCCGCGACTTGTCGGGAGTGCCGTCGGTGTCCAGCAGCACCTGATCGACCGTGCGCTGCTCGACCGCGTCCAGACCGATGATGGCCGGGGCGATCTCGTCGAGCACGCCCTCGACGGCCTTCTCGACGCCCTTGCCGCTGTAGCGGTCGCCGCCGTCGCGCAGCTCGACGGCCTCGTGCTCGCCGGTGGAGGCGCCGGACGGAACCGCAGCCCGCGAGAGCGTGCCGTCATCGAGCGCAACTTCCACCTCGACCGTCGGGTTGCCCCGGGAATCGAGGATCTCGCGAGCTCCGACCTGCTCAATGATGGCCACGCTACGTTCTCCTTCATCGCTGCGGCTGTACGTCCCGAGCCTAACGTTTGCCCCTGCCACCGTCGTCGAGGCACTCCGCGAACGGCAGTCGAACGTCGCGCCAACGGCGCGACGGCCGGTCAGCCGACGAGCGCACGGGTGGCCGGGTGCTGCGGATCGTCGAGCACGGCCGCGGTGGTACCGGCCTCGACGACCCGGCCGCCGTCGAGCACGCAGATGCGCTCGCAGCGCCGCGCGAGCTGCAGGTCGTGGGTGACGACGAGCAGCGTCGTGCCGTCGCGGCGCAGCCCGTCGAGCAGGGCCATGATCGATGCGGCGGTCGCCTGATCGAGCATCGAGGTGATCTCGTCACAGATCAGCACCGCCGGATTGCCGGCCAGCGCCCGGGCCAGCGCAACGCGCTGACGCTGCCCGCCCGACAGCTGCGCGGGATACCGGTCGGCAACCTCGGGATCGAGCTGCACCGCGGTGAGCAGGTCGCGGACCCGTTCGGGCGTGTCGGCCTTGGCGGTGCCGGACAGCCGGCGCAGCGGGCGGGCCACGGTCTGGGCAACGGTGCGGCGCGGGTTCAAGGTGCCGAGCGGGTTCTGCGGCACCACCGCCCGGGCCACGCCGCAGTGCACCTGCCCACTCGCCGGGCGGTGCAGGCCCGCCGCCACCCGGGCCAGCGTGGTTTTGCCCGCGCCCGACGGTCCGACCAGGGCCAGGGCCTGCCCCGGCGCGAGATCGAGATCGACGTCGTGCAGCACGGTGTGCCTGCCGATCGTGGCGCGCACCTGCCGCAGCCGCAGCACGGCATCCGAATGTGCTTGCCCGGCCGCGGGTTTCGTCAACTCGCCGACTCCGGCGGCACCAAGGGCGACGACGTCGTCGGACATGTCGTGCAGGGCAGCCACGTCGTGCCCGGACACCAGCACCGTCGTGCCGGCCGCGGCGAGTTCACGCAGCAGTGCCGCGATCTCGCTGCGCAGGCCACCGTGCAAGCCGGCCAGCGGCTCGTCGAGCACCAGAATGTCGGTGCGCCGCAACAGCGCCCGGGCCAGCGCGACCCGGCGCTGCTGCCCGCCCGACAGCTCGCCCGGCCGGCGCCGCAAGTGGTCGCCGGACAGCCCGACACGCTCGAGCGCAGTGGCCAGGGCCGACTCCGACGGATCGGCGGCCAGTTCGGCGAGCAGCGCCCGCACCCGCATGGTCGGGTTCAGCGCGGACGCCGGGTCCTGCCCGACGAACGCGACCCGATCGCGACGGAACCGTTGCAGCGCTCCAGGTTCCAGCGTGAGCACCGGTTGCCCGGCAACCGCGAGCGAGCCGCCGACGCGCGCCTGCGGCGGGACCGACCCGAGAATCGCCTTGAGCAGAGTGGTCTTGCCGCAGCCGGACGGACCGGTGAGACCGGTGACCGTGCCCGCCCGCACCGTCAGCGAGGTCGGCGCGAGCAGCGCGGCACCGAGCGGGCCGGCGATCGACAGCTCGTCGAGCACGATGACATTTCCCGTCGCTGCGCTCGCCGGGGCGACATTTCCCGTCGCTGCGCTCGCCGGGGCGACATTCCCCGTCGCTGCGCTCGCCGGGGCGACCTTCCGTGCAGCAGTCATGCGCGATCTCCCAGTGTGCGGGCTGCGGGCGACAGGCTCGACACCAACAGATTCACGCATACCGCGACGGTGCCGATCGCGAAGGCGGGCGCGAGCACCGCCCACGGATTCAGCAGGACCCCGGATGCGTTGTCGCGCACCATGACCGCCCAGTTCGTGGCGCCCAACCCGGCGGGCAGCGCGAGAAACGACGCCGTGGCGACCACGTACATGCCGGCCACGAAGCGCAGCCCGAGCTGCGTGAGCGCGACCTCGCGCAGATTCGGCAGTACTTCACGAAACACCAAGTGCCACAGTGATTCACCACTGGCTTGCGCGGCTTCGACATATCCCGATGCGGCGACCGGAGCGGCCGCGGCGGCGAAAACCCGCGCACAGTATGGGGTTCCGAAGCCGACTGCGACGACGACGATGCCCAGCACGCCGGACTCCGGCCAGGACAGCAGTACCAACAGGATCGCCAGCAGCGGCGGCAGCAACATGGCCAGGTCGGCGCACCGCTCGATCACCGCACCCGCGCGCGGACGCAGCGCGGCCACCGCACCCAGCACGGCCGACAACGTGGTGACCAGTGCCGCGATCACCACGGCCAGCAGGATCAATCCCCAACCGCCGCCGAGCAATTGACTCAACACGTCGCGCCCGAGCCGGTCGGTGCCCAGCCATGCGTCGCCGTCGGCCGTGGCGAACGGCAGCCCGACACCGGCCGCGACGGAGTGCGGCGCCAGCAGCGGCCCGACGAGCGCGGCGAGCACCACCGCCAGCGCCGGCAGCGTCACCAGCAGCCGCCGCGCGCTCATCGCAGCCCCCGTACCGACCAGGCCCGCACCGCGTCGGCGAGCACCAGCACGCACATGATGCTCGCCCCGGCCACCGCGACCACGGCGGCCACCACGGAGGTGTCGCGATCGGAGACCGAACCCGCCAGCACGGCACCCAGGCCCGGATAGTTGAAGATGGTCTCGACCACCAGCGCGCCGCCGAACAGCATGCCGACGGTGGTCGCATACGAGGCCACGATCGTCGGCAACGCCACCGGCAGCATGTGGCGGCGCAGCACGTCGCGCCGCGGCAGCCCGTCCAGCACCGCGTGTTCCACGTGTGGCGCACCGGCGGCCTGCAGCATGGCACTGTGCACGACGCGGGTGTTCCAGCCGATGTTCGGGATCGCCAACGCGAGCACGGGCAGCACCAGCATGTCCGCGCTCGCCGGATATCCGGAACGATCGGCCACGGTGACCGCCGGCAGCAGGCCGGTGGCCAGCGAGAACACCAGCACCAGCAGCGCTGCCACCACGAACTCGGGCACCGCGACGACCATCGTGGTGGCGGGCTGCAGCACGCGGGCGGCCACGCCGCGCGGGCGCGCCGCCCACCACATGCCGCACAGCAGCGACGCCGCCACCGTGACCGCGAAGGCGATTCCGCCGAGCAGCAATGTCGGCGGCAGCTTGTCGGCGAGCAGCGCGTTGATCGACTGACCGCGCGCGGTGCTGCCGAAATCGCCGGTGGCCACCCCGCTCAGCCAGTCCCAGAACCGCACGGGCAGTGGCCGGTCCAGACCGAGCCGCTGCCGGATCAGGGCCAATTGCTCCGGGTCGGCGTTGCGCCCGGCGACCGCCCGCGCGGTGTCGCCCGGCAGCAGGTCGACCACCACGAAGACGATCGCCAGCAGCGCCACCAGCAAGGCGACGCGACGGACGAGTAGCTTGGCGAAAAACATCAGCCGGTCAGCGATACCCTTTCCAGCTGCACCCGGCCGTAACCGCCGAGTGTCGGCAGGTCACGCACCCGCGTGGACGCCACGTCGATGCCGTCTGCCATGCCCCAGACGATATAGCCGCCGCGGTCGTGCTGGATCTGCTGCACGGTGCGCACCGCGTCGGCGAACTCCGAATCGTTGGGTGCGGCCAGCGCTTTCGCCGTGACAGCGTCGAATTCCGGGTCCTTGAAGCCGGTTTCGTTGCGGTTGCTCGACGAGGCGAGCAGTTTGGTGGCATAGAACAGCGTGGAGTCGTTGGTGCCCCAATTCACCGTGTAGAAGGGCGCTTTCAGCCAGGTCGCGTCGTAGAAGGTGTTGGACTCCTGCACCACGACCTCGATCTGCACGCCCGCCTCGGCGGCCTGCGTGGCGAACAGCTTGGCCGATTCCACCTCGCCGGGCGCCTCCTGCTTGGTGAGCAGCTGGTAGCGGGCCGCAGTGTCGAACCGGGCCGCGGCGAGCAACTCCTTGGCGCGCTGCACGTTCCGCTGCCGCTGCGGGATCTGCTTGGCATACTGCGGGTCCGCAGTACCGAGGATGTCGTTGGCGACGGTGCCGTAGCCGGACAGCGCCGTCTTGACCATCGCCTCGCGGTCGACGAGCAACCGGAACGCCTCGCGCACTCGCGCATCGGCGAACGGTCCGTCGGCCGTGCGCATGGCGATGGCCACCACGAGGTCGTTGGGCCGGCGGATCACCTGCAGGTCCGAGCGGCCCGCGGCGGTGCGCCCGGCGATCGCGCCGACGTTGGACGCCAGATCCAGCTGACCGGCCAGCATCGCGTTGGACAGTGCGTCGATGCTCTCGAACATCGTGATCTCGATGGCGTCGAGCGTCGGTTTCGGCCCGTGCCAGTTGTCGTTGCGCACCAGCCGGGCATTGCCCGCGGTGTAGGAATCCAGCCGGAACGGGCCGCTGCCGACGCCCTTGGTGAAGTCGGTGGTGTCCTTGGGGACCGTGAACGTCATCAGCCGGGCCAGCAGCGGGATCTGCGTGTTCGGGGCGGCCACCGTGAGCACCACACGGTTGGGGCCGTCGGCGGTGATGTCTTCCGGCTTGGCCACCGGCACCTTCGATTCACCACCCACCTCGCGCAGCCGGCGCAGCGACCACACCACGTCCTCGGAGGTGACGGGACGGCCGTCGTGGAAGGTGGCGCCGTCGGCAATGGTGAAGGTCCAGCGCTTGTGCTCGGCGTCGGAGGTCCACTCCTTGGCCAGCCGGGGCGCGACGTTCGGGTCGGCACCGGGCACGGTGAGGGCGTCGTAGAGCAGCGAAACGACCAGGAAGTCGCTGTCGTTGCTGAGATTTCCGTGCGGATCGCGCTCGATCTTGGACGCCTGGCCCAGCGCACCGACGCGCAACGTGCCGCCCTGCGTACGCCCTGCGGTGTCGTCGCCGCACGCGGCGAGTACGAACAGTCCGCCCACGCCGATGCCGGCCCGGAACAGTTGTCGGCGATTCAGTTCCATTCGGTGTCCCCTCGTGACCCTACTCGTAGGTAAGCCTTGCTTAAGTTACACGAGGACACTACGTTGCTTTAACGGATCGTCAAACACTGCTGCAGCCACCGCACATCTCAGAAGGGAACACGGTGACATACGTTCTGCCAGAACGTAATACGCAATTCGAACGACGAGCAATCCCAAGATCGACAGCCGCCGAAATTCGCGCGCTCGCACGCGCTGTAGCCGCCGAAGGCGACGTCGTGGCGGCCATCGACGCGGCCCTGAGCTGGCTGCCCGACGAGCTGCGCGTGGTGCTGCGCCCGCCCGAGTCCGACGGCGGCGCCGTGGTGGTGGAGGGGCTCGAGTTGGGCGACTGGGAGCTCGGGCCCACCCCTGCGAGCTGGGATCAGGCCACGCCCGACGAGTTCGACGTTGTCATGTTGGTGCTGGCCAGATGCGCCGGAGAGCCCTTCGGCTGGCTCGGACAGCAGTACGGTCGACTGGTGAACAACATCGTGCCGGCGCGCGGGCACGAGGACGAGCAGACCGGAGCCAGCAGCTCCACGCTGCTCTGCCCGCACACCGAAGACGCGTTCCATCCGTGGCGCTCGAACCTGCTGCTGCTCGGCTGTCTGCGCAACCCCGATCGCGTGGGCACCACGGTGGCCTCGGTACGGCGCACGCGGCTGTCCGCCGGGGACCGCGAAACCCTTTCCCGGCCAACGGTTCCCATCCTGCCCGACGCGTCCTACGGGGACGGCTACACGCGCTGCGCGCCGCTGGCCACGCTCTGGTCGAGCGCCGCGGGCACCACACTGCGTTACGACCCGGCCTACACCCCGCTCGACGACGCCCCGCCGGATTTCCGCGACGCCTACCGACGCCTCGGTGACGAGCTCGAAAGAGTTTCCAGCACAGCGGTTCTGGCGCCCGGCGAGCTGCTGCTCATCGACAATGACGTGGTGGTGCACGGCCGCGTTCCGTTCACCGCCCGCTACGACGGCACCGACCGCTGGCTCAAGCGCGTCAACATCCGGCTGCCCGAACGCCGTCGCCGCCCCAGCGAGGCAACCGAATCCGGGTACGGCCAGCAACTGAACCAGCCTGCCTGGCGCAGCCTGGTCACCGTCTGAAAGGGGCAGCATGAAACCACCACCGCTACGGATCCTGTCCCGCACCGACCTCGAAGACGTGCCGATCGCCCCCGCCGACGTGGTGCGCGCGGTCGAAGAGGCGTATCTCGCACTGGGCAGCGGAGTTTCGGACAGTCCGCGCAAGCTGTCGGTCGCCCACCCGGACGGGGTGTCGGTCGCCTACGCCATGCTCGGACGCGACGGCGGGCGCCGCGTGGTCGCGATGAAGACCTCCTACAAGTTCGACCCGGGCCACGACCGGATCACCAAGCGCTACTACACCACCATCACCCTCTACGACGACGCCACCGGCGCCCCGATCGCACTCATGGACTGTTCACGGGTGGGCGCGCTGCGCACGCCTGCGGTGTCGGCGCTGTTGGTGCGCGAGACGATTCGCCGCGGCGCCCGCAGCGCGCTGCTGATCGGCACCGGAACCCAGGGCCGAAATGCGTTGCCGCACTTGCTCGCCGCCAATCCGCAGCTGGATCGGCTGATGGTGTACGGCACCCACAAGGAAGGCTTGGACGCCGTGCTCGCCTCGGTGGCCGCCGACGACCGGTACGTGGAGGTGGTCACCGACCCGCGCGAGGCGGCCGCCGACGCCGACGTGGTGCTCGCGACGGCCGGCCCCGGTACCCAGGTAGCGCTCGAATCCACCGATTTGGCACCGGGTTCCGTCGCGGTGCTGGTCGGTTACGGCCTTGCGCCCTCGGCGCTGGCCGACGCCGATCGGGTGGTCGCCACCAGCGCCGAACAGATGCAACTGACCGGCACCGACATGGCCGGCCCCGACGGCGCGCTGCGCGGCGTGCACGTCGAGCTGCCCGACATGATCGCCCAGCGGGCCCGCGCCCGCACCCGCGACGACGAGCGCATCTTCGTCTACAACAGCGGAATCGTGTTGACCGACATCGCCGTTGCCCACGCACTTGCGCTGCGCGCGATTGCCGAAGGTCGCGGAGTGGAGGTGCCGCTGTGGTGAGCGCCGGCGTGGCTGCCATCGCCGAACGCGGCCTGACGACGCCCGCACGTGCGGTACCGGCACATCGATTGGCGTGGGAGCGCGCGGCTGTCGATATCGTCCCCGACATCGTCGACGCGGTCGGCGCACCGGTGCACGTGATGTATCCGGCGCAGGTGCGCGCGAACATCGCGGCCTTCCGGGCGGCTTTCGCAGCCGCCGGAGTGCACGGCGACATCTACTACGCGAAGAAGGCCAACAAGTCCGCATGCGTGGTCCGCGCGTGCGCAGAATCCGATGTCGGCGTTGATGTTTCGAGTATCGGCGAACTGGTCGGGGCGCTGTCGGGCGGCGTGCGCGGCACCGACCTCATGGTGACGGGCCCGGCCAAATCCGACGAACTGTTGTGGCTGGCGGCGCGGCACGACGCGTTGATCGCCGTCGATTCCGTCGACGAGTTCGAGCGCGTGCCCGCCGGGGCCCGGGTACTGCTCCGCATGCGGGCGCCGGGCACGTCGAGCCGCTTCGGGCTCACGCCTGCGGAGGCCGAGGCGGTGCTGCAGCGCAGCGCGGTGGTGCCGCCGACCTCGACACCGGCGCATGATGCCGCGAGCGCATACGCTGCGCGCTCGAGTGGGGCGCCGGTTCGGTTGACGGGCTTCAGCTTTCATCTGTCGGGCTACGATCCGGGCGCGCGCATCGCGTTCGCAACCGAGCTGTTCGACTGGTGTGCCCGGGCCCGCGCGCTCGGGCATCCGGTGACGACGATCTCGATCGGCGGCGGCTTCGGCGTCGACTACGTACCGGCCGCCGACTTCGAGCGCTTCCTCGCCCAGTCGCGACCCGAATGGTTCCACGCCGGCAAGGAATTCGGCTCCTACTACCCGTACAGCTGCGCGAGCGCCGGCTCCGACATGCTCACCGAGATCCTGAATACGCTTGGGCCGCAACTGCGTTCGACCGGAACTCGGCTCGCGGTCGAACCCGGACGCGCACTGCTGGCCCACGCCGGGTTCAGCGTATTCCAGGTACAGGGCGTCAAAAGGATTGCCGCCCATGGCGGCAGCTATGACATCGCGACGGTCGGCGGGACCAGCCTGAGCCTGTCCGAGCAGTGGTTCGCCAGCGAATACCTGCCCGACCCGATCCTCCTGACGCCGAACGAGGGCGACCCTCGTTCGATCCGACGCGACGAGGGCGGCCCTCGTGCGATACCGGCGGACGCGGGCACGCCCGACGGTGGCCCGTATCCGACCTGCGTGGGCGCCGCGACCTGCCTCGAGTCCGACATGTTGAGCTGGCGCAAGATCCCGCTGCCCCGCCGGGCACGCATCGGGGATCTGCTCCTCTACCCGAATACGGCTGGATACCAGATGGATTCGAACGAATCACCGTTCCACGACCTGCCCCTGCCGCCGAAAGTCGTACTCGGCGACGACCTGCGCTGGAGGGTGTCATGAGCGTCGTACGTCGCGTCAGCGACCTCATCGGAAATACCCCGCTGTTCGAGCTGGCGGTGACCGACAGCGGAACCCGGTTCCTGCTGAAGCTGGAGCCGTTCAATCCGACGGGCGCGGCGAAGATCCGGATGGCGCGCTCCATGGTCGACGACGCCGAACGCCGCGGGCTGCTTCCACCGGGCGGCCGAATCGTCGAATCCACTTCGGGCAATACAGGTTTGGGCCTGGCGGTGGTCGCCGCCGAGCGCGGCTACCGGTTCACCGCCGTGGTGGACAACCACGCCTGCGTCGACAAGCTGCGCGCCATGCGGGCGATGGGCGCCGAACTGATCTTCGCCGACGAGGGCGACGATTCCGGTGCCCTGCACACGTCGGCCCGCGAAGACCTCGCGGAACGGCTGGCGGCCGAAGACGATACGGCCTTCTTCACCGAGCAGCACAACAACCCGGCCAACGCCGTCGGCTATTACGCGGTGGCCGACGAACTGCTCGCCGACCTCGGCGGCGTGGACATCCTGATCAGCGCGGTCGGCACCGGCGGGTCGCTGTTCGGGACGGCGCGGCGGCTGCGCGAGCTGGGCAAGCCCGCGCACGTGATCGGCGTCGAACCGGTGGGCTCGATCGCGTTCGGCGGCGAGGGCGGTCCGTACTGGCAATCGGGCACCGGCACGCCGCCGGGTGCGACCATCGGCACCGCCGTCGACTACTCGCTGCTCGACGAGGGCGTGAAGGTGGGCGACGTCGACGCGTTCGCCACCGCACGTGCAGTGGCCGCCCACCACGGCCTGCTGATCGGCGGGTCGGCCGGCGGTTCCGTGCACGCGGCCCTGCACCGGCTCGACACGTTCCCGCCGGGTTCCACCGTCGTCACCATCGTGTGTGACGGCGGCGAGAAATATCTCGATACGGTGTTCGACGACCATTGGATGCGCGAACGGGACCTACTCGACCCCGCGCTGGAAACCGAGATCAAGGAGATGTTGCGACGGCATGCGCCCGAAACAGACCCCCGGCGCTCCGAATCCGCTCGCCTCGTCCGAGTCTGACGTGCGCAGCGACGACTCCGCGCTCACCCGGCTCGCGACGCCGATCGCGCTGACCCAGCTGGCCCAGGTGGCGGTGGCCACCACCAACATCGGGCTGATGGGCAGCCTCGGGGTGCCCGAGCTGGCGGCCGGCGGGCTCGCGGTCGTGCTGTTCAACCAGATCCGCACGATGGCCGTCGGCCTGATCACCGCCACCGGCAATCAGATCGCCACGGCGGCCGGCAAGGCCACCAAGTCCGGCGCCAGCGCCGACGACGAGATTCGCGACATCGTGCGCGGCGGGTTCCTCGTCGCCACCGGCGCGGCGCTTGTGGGCGCGTTGGTACTGATCGGGCTGGCCTGGGCGCTGCCGTGGCTCGGGCAGGACGCGGCGGTGCTCGAGCTGGCGCGCCCGATGATGATCGCGCTCGCTCCCGGCCTGCTGCCGTGCCTGTGGTTCGCGGCGCTGCGGCAGTACACCGTCGGCATGCAACGGCCCCAGGCCATGCTGGCCGTCACGCTCGGCGCGATCGTGGTGAACCTGGGGCTCGGGGTCGTCCTGATGCGGTGGTTCGGGCTGACCGGCATCGGCATCGCAACGTCGGTGGTGTTCGGGCTGATGTTCGTGGTGTTCTGGGCGATCGTGCGCCGCGACCCGAAGCTGGCGCGCACGCTGCCGACCCGCATGTGGCCGGTGCAGTGGGCCACCGTAGGCAGCGAATTGCGTCTGGGTGCGCCGATCGCGCTCACCTACGGGGCCGAGGCGGGCATGTTCTCGGTGCTGGCCCTGGTCGTCGGCACCGCGGGCCCGGACGCGCTCGCCGCGCATCACGTCGTCTACCAGCTGGTGTACATCGTGTTCCAGGTGGCCATCGGGCTTTCGCACGGCGCGTCGATCCTGGTCAGTTCGGCCGTCGCGCGCGACGAGCACACCCGCGCCCGACGGCTGGCGTGGGTGGCGATGCGGCAGGCGGCGCTGGTGTGCGCGGTGGCCGGCGTCGTGTACGTGGTGGCGCCCACGCTGGTGCTGCGCCCGTTCCTCGACGGCGCGGACAGTGCGACCGTCGACATCGCGCGGACCCTGCTGCTGGTTGCGGCGCTGCTGCAGTTCGCCGACGCCGCGCAGAACGTGGCGGTCGGACTGCTGCGCGGGCTCAAGGACACCAAGGCCGGGCTGCGCCTGTCGCTGGTCGGCTACTGGGTGGTCGGCGTGCCTGTGGCGGCGCTGCTGGCGCTGCCGTTCGGCGTCGTCGGGGTGTGGTTCGGGTTGCTCACCGGGCTCGCCGTTACCGCCGCGCTGATGCTGCGACGCTACCTGTCGCTACTTGCACAGCACGAAAATCAGACGGACACAAGGGAACTCAGCGCAGCTTAACCATCCGGACGGCGTGCTCACACCCCACGTGCGAGCTTCGCGATTCCCTCCAACTGCACAACGCGCTGCTGCAGCTTCTGCAGCTCGGCTTCGTCGAGCACCTCACGCTGGATTCCGCCCGCGACGGCGAACGCGCCCTGCCGGTGGTCGTCGATCACCTCGACATCGATGGCGACGGCGGCGTACTCGCCCGTCTCGTCCATCGCATCGGAGACCACCCGAGCGGTGCCGCGCGCGCACAGTGCGACGTTGCCGCCGGCCAGGATCAGCAGTGCAACCTGCGGCTGCGCGCGCAGCCGCGCCAGGGAACCGCGATTGTGCCGCAGACTGAGCAGGATCGTGCGGTCGTCGGCGCGCACAGGCCACGACACCGGGATCGCGTGCGGCGCCGGATCGGTGGTGACGAGCACGCCGATGGTCTCGGTCGGCCACTGTGGCAGGACGTCCAACTGCGGGTGATCCTCGCTCATCCCGACAGTGTAATCCGTTGTGCCCCTTACCTTTGAGCTTAGGTTTGGCTACACTGCCGCGAACCGCGCGGGCAACGGCAGCTCCAGCGCCCGGCGCAGTCGCCGCACATACTCCGCGCGCGCAATTTCCACTACGCCGAGGGTGGCGAGGTGTTCGGTCGACCATTGGGTGTCCAGGAGCCGGTCGGTGTCGTCGCCCAGCAGCTCGACCAGCGCGACGAGGGCAACCTTGGACGCGTCGCGCACCCGGTGGAACATGGACTCCCCCGCGAACAGGCCGCCGATCGCGACGCCGTACAGCCCACCGGCCAGCTCGCCGTCGCGCCACACTTCCACCGAATGCGCCCAGCCCAGTTCGTGCAGCCGGGTGTACGCGGCGACGATGTCGTCGTCGATCCAGCCGTGCGCTCGCGCCGGATCCCCGCAGCCGTGCATCACCTCGACGAAGGCGGTGTCGACGGTCACCTCGAATGTCTTGTACGCCCGGCGCAGCGACCGGGTGACGCGCAGCCCGTCCAGCGGCAGCACGCCGCGCTCGACCGGGCTGTACCACCGGATCTCACCGGGTTCGTCGCCCGGCATGGGAAACATGGCCTGCCGGTAGGCGGCGAGCAAGGTGCCCGGTTCCAGATCGGCGCCGAAACCGACGAGGTCGGTGTCCGGGTACTCACTCGGATCCGGGAAGTCCCAGACGTTCGGATCGACGGCCACGGACTAGTCCGGCCGGACGCCGACGCTGTACGCGGCAGCTCGGTTTCGCACCTCCTGAAGATAGGCGCTGGAGTGGTTGTAGGTCAGCAGGGCCTTGGTCCAGCCCTCGCCGGTGGTCAGATCGCCGCCGCTGACACACAGGTAGCGCGCGGCCGTGAGCGCGGCGTCGTCGATGTTGTCCGGGTCGGCCACGCCGTCGCCGTTGGCGTCGACGCCCCAGCGCTTCCACGTCTCCGGAATGAACTGCAACGGACCCATCGCGCGATCGTGCACGGTATCGCCGTCGAACGTGCCGCGATCGGTGTCGAGAATTTTCGCGACGCCGGGCGAGCCGTCGAGCGGCACGCCGCGGATGGCAGGGGCGACCTGACCGTTCGGGGCGACCTTGGCGCCGCGGTGGGTGCCGTGCTTGCTCTCGACGCTGGCGATGCCTGCGACGGTGGTCCAGCCGATGCCGCAGGTCGGACGGGTCTCGGCCATGACGGCGGCGGCGTATCCGTACGCGGACAGTGCGGTTGCGGACATGCCGAGCTCCCCGGCGCGCGCGTCGGCCCACTCGGCCAGCTGGTTCGCCGAGCGGCCGGGGGCGTTGATGTCCAACGGCGGCAGCGCGGCCCCCACGCCGGGCGGCACCCCCTCGGGCACCGCGACTCGTTCGATGCCGCGCGAGCACGCCACCACACCGAGCCCGCCCAGGATGGCGAACGCGAGGACGGCGGCGACGAGCCGGGCAAACAGCTTCATCCGACCATCATGCCGTTTTCCCGCCCCGTCCCGGCGGACCCCGCGCCGCTCCGGTTCAGCAAACCCGGGCCCGGCCGGCCGGCTGATTTCTCAGCGGCGGCCGAGAACACCCAGTTCAACCATGATGTATCGCAACATGCGCGCGGTATGTTTCAGGTTGTTTTGACGGACCTTCCGTGGATAATTACCCGGGGGAGCAAACATTGCGAACGAGCTCTCCAGTGGGTTCAGCCAAATTTTCTTCTGCCGTCGGGCGAAATAGCAAGGGATACGTGTTGCGCTGTCGACTGTGTGACTCCGATCAGCTCCTGAGTGTGCTCGACCTGGGGGCCACACCGCCCTGCGAGAAATTCCTGACCGCCGACGAACTCGATCTCGCGGAGCCGACCTACCCGCTGCACCTGCGGCTGTGCCGGCAGTGTCTGCTGCTGCAGATCCCCGCGCTGATCACGCCGGAAGAAACGTTCACCGAGTACGCCTATTTCTCGTCGTACTCCGACAGCTGGGTCGCCCACGCCAAGAACTTCACCGATGCGGCGCGCGAGCGCCTGGGACTCGACGGCAGTTCGTTCGTCGTCGAGGTCGCCAGCAACGACGGCTACCTCCTGCAACACGCCGTCGCCGCCTCGATCCCGTGCTTGGGGATCGAGCCGTCGGTGAATGTCGGGCAGTCGGCACGAGATAAGGGCGTGCCGACTGTCACGGCGTTTCTCGACGAGGAACTCGCCGCCACGGTGCGCGCCGAACACGGACCGGCGAACCTGGTCGTCGCCAACAACGTCTACGCGCACATCCCGGACCTGCTCGGCTTCACCCGGGCGCTGCGCGGGCTGCTCGCCGACGACGGCTGGCTGTCGATCGAGGTGCACCACGCGCTCAACCTGGTGCAGCTGGGCCAGTTCGACACCATCTACCACGAACACTTCCAGTACTACACCGTTCTGAGCGCCCAAAGAGCTTTGGCGACAGCGGGTTTGACGGTCGTCGACGTGGAGCTGCTGCCCACCCACGGCGGCTCGATCCGGGTGTGGGCACGCCCGGACGGCGCCGGCGAACCCGGTCCGCGGGTGGCCGAGGTGCTGGCCACGGAGGCGGCCGCCGGCCTGCACGAGGTGGACGGCTACCTCGAGCTGGAGCCGCGCACTCGCAAGGTGCGCCAGGATCTGTTGCGCTACCTGCTCGACGCGGCGGCCGCCGGCAAGCGCGTCGTCGGCTACGGTGCGCCGGGCAAGGGCAACACGCTGCTCAACTACTGCGGCATCCGCACGGACCTGCTGGAATACACCGTCGACCGCAACCCGTACAAGCACGGACGGTTCACGCCGGGCACCCGCATTCCGATCCTGGACCCGCAGCAGCTCGAGAAGGACCAGCCCGACGTCGTCGTGGTGCTGCCGTGGAACCTCGAGGCCGAGATCACCGCACAATTGCAGTACGTCACCGAGTGGGGCGGCGACATCGTCTACCCCCTTCCCGAACTCCACACCGCCTGAAGGGTCACGTGATGAAGGTCGTCCTGTTCTGCGGCGGATACGGCATGCGCATGCGCAACGGATCCGACGACATGATCCCCAAACCGATGCAGATGGTCGGGCCGCGCCCGCTGCTGTGGCACGTCATGCGTTACTACGCGCACTACGGCCACACGGAATTCGTTCTGTGCCTCGGCTACGGCGCCGCGCACATCAAGAACTTCTTCCTCAACTACTCCGAGGCCGCGTCCAACGATTTCGTGATGCGCGACGGGAAAATCGAACTGCTGCAAACGGATATCTCCGACTGGTCGATCACCTTCGCCGACACCGGCGTCGAATCGGCGATCGGTGAGCGGCTGCGGCGGGTGCGCGAGCACATCGGCGGCGACGAGCATTTCCTGGCCAACTACGCCGACGTGCTCACCGACGCTCCGATGGACGACATCGTCGCCAAGTTCCACGCCAGCGGCGCGGCCGCCTCGATGATGATCGTGCCGCCGCAATCGTCGTTCCACTGCGTCGATGTCACCGAAACCGGTGAGGTCAAAGACATTACGGCCGTCTCGAAGCTGCCGATCTGGGAGAACGGCGGCTTCTTCGTGCTGTCCCAGGAGATCTTCGACCTGCTGCCGCCCGGCGGCGACCTCGTCGAGGACGCGTGCGGAGCCCTTGCAGGACAGGGCCGTCTGTTCGGCTACCGCTACGACGGCTTCTGGAAGCCCGCCGACACCTTCAAGGAACGCGCCGAACTCGACGCGAGCTACGCGCGCGGCGAGCGGCCGTGGATGGTGTGGGAGCAAGGGCATTGATCTCGCTGTCGCCCGGCACGGTCACCGACATCGCCGTGCTGGGCGCACATTGCGACGACATCGCCATCGCGATGGGCGGCACGCTGCGCAGCCTGACCCCCGGCGTGCGGGTGCGGGCGCTGGTGCTCACCGGCGGGGGCACCACCCGCGAGGCCGAGGAACACGCTGCGCTGGAAGCGTTTTGCCCGGACGCCGACCTCGAACTGACCGTGCTCGACTTCCCCGACGGGCGCACGCCCGCGCACTGGAACGCCGTGAAGGACGCCGTGCGCGACTTTCGGAAAACCTGTGAGCCGCAACTGGTGTTCGCGCCGCACCGGCACGACGCCCATCAGGATCACCGGCTGCTGGCGGAATTGGTGCCCACCGAATTTCGCGACCACTTGATCCTCGGTTACGAAATCCTCAAGTGGGAGACCGACACTCCGCGGCCGACGGTGTTCCATGCGCTCAGTTCCGAAGCGGCGCACGAGAAGGCCCGCCTGCTGCACAAGTGCTACCCGTCGCAGGAACACCACGACTGGTTCGAGGAAGAGTCCTTCCTCGGCCTCGCACGGCTGCGCGGCGTGCAATGCCGCGCTCCCTACGCCGAGGCCTTCATGCTCGACAAGGCCGTTCTCACTTTAGGAAAGGGGCAGTAGATGCGCGTACTCGTCACCGGTCATCAGGGCTACCTGGGCACGGTCATGGTGCCGCTGCTGCAGGCGGCCGGCCACGATGTCGTCGGGCTGGACTCCGGCCTGTTCGCGGCCTGCGTGCTCGGCCCGGCACCGCTGGAACCGCCTGCGCTGCATACGGATCTGCGCGACGTCACCGTCGAGCAGCTCGCCGGATTCGACGCGGTGATCCACCTCGCGGCGCTGTCCAACGACCCCCTGGGCGCACTGGCTCCCGACATCACCTACGACATCAACCACCACGCGTCGGTGCGCCTGGGCCGCCTCGCCAAAGCGGCGGGCGTGTCGCGATTCCTGTACGCGTCCACGTGTTCGGTGTACGGCTCCGCCGGTGCGGACCTGGTCGGCGAGGATGCGCCGCTGCGCCCGCTCACCCCCTACGCCGAATCGAAGGTGCGCGTCGAAGACGATCTGGCCGCCCTCGCCGACTCCGGTTTCGCACCGGTATTCCTGCGCAACGCAACGGCTTTCGGGTTCTCACCGCGGCTGCGCGCCGACATCGTGCTGAACAACCTGGTCGGGCACGCCGTGCTGACCGGTGATGTGCGCGTGCTCTCCGACGGCACCCCGTGGCGCCCGCTGGTGCACGCCCGCGACATCGCCGCCGCGTTCGCGGTGTGCCTGAGCGCGCCCGTCGACAAGATCTATTGCACCGCATACAACGTCGGCACCGAGGCCAACAACTGGACGGTCGCGCAGATCGCCGGCGCGGTCGCCGACGTGGTGCCCGACTCCGAACTGCTCATCACCGGCGAGAGCGGCCCGGACCCACGTTCCTACCGTGTCGACTTCTCGCGCATGCGTTCGGCTTTGGGCTTCGAGGCCACCTGGACCATTCCCGACGGTGCCGCCGAGCTGTTTCAGCGCTACACCACCTACCACCTGACCGCCGACGACTTCTTCGGCAAGTTCACCCGGCTCGCCGTGCTGAAGCAGCGTCAGGAAGCCGGTGAACTGGACGCGACGATGCGGCGCACGGATGCGATCGCCGCACCGTAGTGCGATAGCCGGGATACCCGAGCTACAGCCGCGCGCGCAGGTCGGCCCAGGAACCGCCGGCAGCGTCGCGCGGGCTCACGATGGTCACCGGCAGCGGCCACGCGATCGCCAGGTCGGGATCGTCGTACGCGACGGCGAGATCTTCGCTGGGATCGTGCGGACGGTCGATGCGGTAGCAGACATCGGCCGTCGGGGTGAGCGCCTGGAACCCGTGCAGGAAGCCCGGTGGCACGTACAGGTGCCGGAAGTCCCTGTCGTCCAACAGGAAAGCCTGCTGCCGACCGAACGTCGGCGAGTCGGGCCGGATGTCGATCAGCACGTCGTGCACGGCGCCGTTGGCGCAGCGCACCAGCTTTGCCTCGCCACGCCCCGAGCGGCCGTGCATCCCCCGGATCACCCCCTGCTTGCTGCGCGACTGCGAGTCCTGCGGGAACGTCGCCGTGACATGCTCGGCGAAGATGTCGGCATCGAAGGTGCGGGTGAACAGGCCCCGCTCGTCGTGATGCGGCGTGGGCGTGAGAACCAGAACGTCAGCCAGCTCGGCCGATTCAACGTGCACGCCGCCATTGTGCCCGCCCGGCCTGCGCGCCCGACACAGGTAGGCCGGCCATGAGCGCGTGTCGGGGGTGCGGCGGCCAGGCGCTGGAGCGGGTGCTCGATCTTGGGGAAGTGCCTGCGGCGGACCATTTTCCGCCGGCGGGTACCCCGGTCACCGCGGCGGAGATGGCACATCCGCTGGCGATGGACTTCTGCCCGGCGTGCGGGCTGGCGCAGCTGGCCGACGACGACACTGTCACCGAGGAGCCGCGCGGCGTGGAGCCGCAGGCCCTCAAAGACCAGGCCGCGGCCGCAGTGGCCGAGGTGGCCGCGGCCGGCTGGCTGCGCGGGGACACGGTCACCGAATTCGGCAGTCCGCACGGCGGCACCTGGCTGCCGCTGCTGGCGCAGCGTGGATTTCGCGAGGCCACTCCGGCGCATGTGGTGCTCGACAGCTTCGGGATCATGCACGAACCGGATCAGCGCGCCGCGTTCGCGCGGCGGGCGGCGGCCACCGCGCCCGACGGAGTGCTGCTGCTGCAATTCCATTCGCTGGCCACGATTGTGCGCGACGGGCAGTGGAATGCCTTGCGGCACGGTCATTTCGCGTACTATTCGCTGGCCGCGCTGGCAAAGTTGTTGCGGCAGTCGGGCATGCGCGCAGTGCGCGCCTGGGAATTCGACCTCTACGGCGGCACGGTGCTCGTCGCCGCGGTGCACGACGGCCACGAACCGGACGCATCGGTGCAGGCCGTCCTGGATCGTGAACGCGGCCTCGACCCTGCCGGTCTCCAGCACGCGGCCGACGCACACGCGAATCAGCTTCGCGCCTGGCTGGATTCGGAGGTTGCGGCCGGGCGACGGGTGTACGCCTACGGGGCGGCCTCGCGCGCGGTGGCGCTGTTCGCACTCGCGGGCGTCACGGCGGACAAACTGCTCGCGGTGGCCGATGCCTCGCCCGCCAAACAGGGGCGGCGGATGCCGGGCACCGACGTGCCGATCATCGCGCCCACCGAGCTGGTGGCGGCCAACCCGGACCGGGTGCTGCTCACCTTGCCCGACCTGCTCCCCGAGGTGCGCGCCCGGTTTCCCGAACTGGACGGGAAGTGGCTGACGTGAGCCGGCCCGCGGCGGCTTACGTGAGGTACGTCCACATCTGGCGACCCGGCCCGGCCGGGTCGTCGGTGATGCGCGGCGGGGCCCAGCCTTCGTCGACGAAGTCGGCCGCCGCCAGCGCGCTCGCGGCGCCGGTGTCGTCGGCGGCGACGATCCAGGACACCCGGCGCAGGCCGGGATACAGCTGCGGCAGCCCGCTGGCGAACACCTCGGCGACGGCGTGCACGGAGGCGTTGTCCCGCCAGCCCGAGACCTGCACGATTTCGGCTGTGGCGGTGCCGAAATCGACTTCGAGGTCGAAGGTCATGCCCACCGTGCCGGGGGTGCCGGCCTCGAAACGGCTGGCACCGCAGGCGCGCACCGACACCTCGCCGTGCGGCGTGCTCGCCGCACCCAACACCGGCACCTGCGCGCGCCCCGCGCCACGCAACCGGGCCCGGGTAGCACGCGCGGCCCACCGCAGCGCACCACGCGCCGCCACCCCACGCTCGTACCAGCTCACCCTGCCCCGCATTGCCACTCGATAACTGTACTGACGATTCGGAGACGACGACGATGCGACCGACCCGAGTGCTGCTCGTGGGGCCCGCACCCGCGGGGCCCGACAGCCGCGGCGGCATGGCCACGGTGACCCGGCTGATGCTCGACGACCCCGACCCGTCGTTCGAAATCACCTGCATCCCAACCTATCTCGATACCGCCGTGTGGCACCGCACCTGGGTCGGCGTACTGGGCGCGCTCACCGCGGCGTGGCGCGTTCTGACCGGACGGGTCGACGTGCTGCACGTGCACCTCGCCCACGGCGGCAGCGTGGCACGCAAGGCGATCCCGCTGCTGGCTGCGCGGCTGCGCGGCGTACCGGCCGTGGTGCACGGGCACAGCTTCGACTTCGTCGGCTGGTTCGAGCGGCTGCCCGCACCCGCGCGCGCGGTGGTTCGCGCGGCGCTGCCCGCGCGGCGGTGGCTGGTCCTCGGCAGCACACTGGCCAGCGAATATGCCCGCGCACTTCGGCTGGCGCCGGATGCGGTGGAGGTCCTCTACAACCCGGTGGCGATCGCAGCGGATGCGGTCGATCAGCACCGGCCGGGCCCGCTGACGGTGGTCGCGCTGGGCCGCCTCGGCGAGCGCAAGGGCAGCTTCGACCTGGTGGCCGCGGTGGCGGCGCTGCCGCCGCAGACGCGCGCGGCGGTTCGGGTGATCGCGGCGGGCGACGGGGCGGTCGCAGAGGTTCGCCAGGCCGTTGCTCAATCCGGCATTTCAGACATTCTGACCGTCAAGGACTGGATCTCCCCCGCCGAGCGCGACGAACTGCTGCGCGCCGCGCACGTCTTCGCGCTGCCCAGCTACCACGAGGGCTTGCCGATGGCGCTGCTCGAGGCGATGACGGTCGGGCTGGTCCCGCTCACCTCGCCGGTCGGCGGGATCCCGGAGGTGATCACCGACGACGTCACCGGACTGCTGGTGGCACCCGGGGACCGCGACGCGCTCGCACAGGCGCTGTCCAGGCTGGCCGGCGACCCCCACTTGCGGGCCCGGCTCGGTGCCGCCGCACGCGCGCGCGCCGACGACTTCGCGGTCAGCGGCTGGTACGACCGGCTGCACGCGCTGTGGCGGGCGCTGGCGAACGCACCCGCGACAGCACCGTCGCCAACGCGCTAGCGGCGACGTCCGCGCCGTGGTGGCGCGCATAGTGCTCGCGGGCCCGTCGGCCGCGCTCGAACGCGGTGTCCGGGTCGGCCAGCGCGTCGAACGTGGCAGCCAGCCCCTCGACATCGTCGACGCCGACCGCGGGCTCGCCGGGCGGCTGAAACTCCGGCAATCCGCCCTGGTCGGACACGATCGGGGTGACTCCCAGCTGCATCGAGAGCACCTGCACGCCGCTCTGGCTGGCCCGGCGGTAGTGCGCCACCGAACCCTTGGCCGCGGCGAGGGTGTCGAGCACGTCGGCATAGCGGTACGGACCGCGCCGCCAGCGCACGTGCGCGGGCAGCGTCAGATCCCGGTCGCTGTCTCCGACGAGCACCAATTCGTCTCCGCGCCAAGCCGGTCCGGCGACATGGCGGTCCCACGCGGCCAGCGTGACGTCGATGTTCTTGTACGGGTTCAGCCGCCCGACCACGACGAAGTCGCGCCGCTGCGACGGCCCCGCCAGCACCGGCACGTCGGCGTCGGCGACATCGCTGGTGAGCGGCACGACGTCGGTCGCCCCGACGGCGCCCGCGACGTACTCGCTGAACGCGACCGTGCCCGCCGCGCCCGCGTGCCAGCGCCCGAACAGCGCGCGCTCCCAGCCCGGGAGCGCTTCGGCCGCGTCGTGCGGACGGTCGTCGTGCACGAACTGCACGCGAGGTAGCTTGTGCGCCAACATGATCCAACGCGGATCCCGGACCAGCTCGGTGATCGCGACATCGGCGCCGAAACTGCGCACGGTGCGCCAGGCGCGCGCGAACTGCGGCCAGGTGGCCGGCGTCTTCGGCCGCGGATCGAGCACGAGTTCGTAGCCCCGGGTGCCCGCGGATTCGGGGTGCTGGTTCGAGGTGACGAGCAGCACCTCGATGCCCTGCGCCCGCAGTGCCTCGCACTGCACGCGCGCCAGCGGGCGCAACCACGGCGACAGCCACAGCACTCTCACGCGAACACCGCCTCGATCGCCGCCTCGTAGGCATCGGCCATCGCCTCGATGGTGTAGTTGGCGCGCATCCGTTCGAACCCCTTGTCGCCCATCGCTTCCCAGGACTCGGGCGCACTGAGCAGCGCGCGCAGCGCGGCCCGCCACCCGGCGACGTCGAGCTGAGTGACGACCGTGCCCGCGGCGCCCTCGTCGAGCATGTCGGGCACGGCGCACACGCCCGAGGCAACCACCGGAACCCGCCGGGCCATGGCCTCGAGAATCACCAGCGGGAACGCCTCCGAGCGGCTCGGCACGCACAGCAGATCCGCCGCGGCCAGGGCGTGGTCGGGCCCGGGAGACCAACCGCGCCAGCGGATTCGATCCGCAAGGTCGGGCGGGGTCTGCGCCTGCAACCGCTCCCGGTCCGGACCGTCCCCGAAAATGTCCAGCTCCCAAGGCAATTCGCGCAACCCGTCCAGCGCCTCGACGAGCAGGTGCGGGTTCTTGTGCGCCACGATGCGCGAGAGCATCACCAGCCGCGGCGGACCGTCGTGACGCGAACGCGGCGCCACGTCGTCGGTCTGCGCCCGCGCGGCCACCCCGTTCGGCGCGGAAAACCAGGTGTCGTTGAGGTTCTGGAAGCGGGTCGCCTGCTGCCAGTGCCGCGGCGAGAGGGCCACGAAGCCGTCAGCGGTGCGCATGGCAGCGGCCAGCGCACGCGAGTAGGTGGGGCCGTCGGGCTCCGGCGGGATGTGCGCGCCGACCAGCCAGCGCCGCGACGCGCGGCCGCGCCGCCACAACGTCGCGAACCCGGTTTCGGTGTTCGTGTCACCGGCAATCAGCACCGCCCGGTCACCGCCCAGATCCACGGCGGGCGCCCACCACGGCTGACGCACCACGCGCACGTCGGCGGGAATCTCGGAGACCAGCGGCCCGAAACGCTGCACGCAGACGATGGTCACGTCGTAGCCGCGCCGCGTCAGTTCGCGAGCCAGTACCACGTGCTGGCGCTCGGCGCCGCCGTACACCAGGCGGTTGGTGCTGATCAGCACGCTCGGGCGCGCGCCGCGCCGGCGCCGGGCCGCACGCTCGCGGCGGGCGGAGCGCTGCACCCGGTCCAGCACCGAGGTACCGGCCAGGTACAGCCCGGCGCGGCGCGGGCCGCGGTACCGCTCGATGTTCAGTGCGATGTTGGCGCGCAACAGATCTCGTGAGCGCAGGCTGGCCACCGCGTCGGCGGCGACGGTGCCGCCGCCGGTGTGGGTGACCCCCGCCTCGTCGGCGAGCACCAGCCGCCAGCCCGCCGCCCGCGCGCGGGCCTGCCAGTCGGCTTCCTCGCCGTAGAGGAAGTACTCCTCGTCGAAGGGCCCCAACGCATCCCAGGCGTCGCGCCGAATCAGCAGGCAGGCACCGGTGAGGTAGCCGTCGACGTCCCCGGGAGGCTGGGCGTACAGGTCCGACCACGCGGTGCCGCGCAGCCGTTCGGCGTAGCCGGCCTTGGCCACCAGTGCCCGTAACAGCGTCGTATCCCGATGTGCCACATCCCAATCCGCTCGATGCGCCCCGGCGTCGTGAATCAGCGGCGCCGCCGCGGCGACATCGGGTGCGGTGATCGCGGCGCGGGTGCGCGGGAGTCCGGATTCCAGAATCGCGTCGGGGTTGAGCAACAGCAGATCCGCATCGGGAACCTGGGTGGCGAGCCGGTTCACGGCCGCGGCGAAGCCCAGGTTCGCCGAGCCCGTCGACCAGCGCACCGCGGGATGCTCGGCGACGACCTGCGCCATGCCTGGGTAACCGGGCCCGGAATTGTCCCAGACCAGCACCTCGCAGTCCGGCAGGTGCGCGGCCACTGCGGCCAGACACGTGCGCAACAGGTCCGGGTTCTTGTACGCGACGACGAGCACCGCCAGCGGCCGCGGCGCGGCGGCCGCCGGCGGCGGCGCACTGCGCAGCCCACCGGGCAGATAGACGCGATCCGGTTCCTTCGTCACGCTGGTACTCCCTCACGACGGACGATCGACTTTACAACCGACAGCGAGATCGGTCCCAGGACGAGATTCGTTGCCAGATACGCCGAACCGGCGACCCCCGCCGCCAGCCACACCGACTGCGAACGCAACACCGCGAACGCCAGCAGCGCGACGAGGGCGGGCAGCGCGAGCCGGGTGACGAAGCGCCACGGGGTGCGATACGGGCTGCGCGTGTGCAGCCGCCACGACACCACCACCAGGCCGATGCACTCGACGACCACCAGCGACGCGCCGGCGCCGACCGCACCGAAACGCGGCGCCAACACCAGGTTGAGACCGATGTTGATCAGCAGGTTGACGCAGTTCAGGCGCAGCAGAAACACCTGATCGTGGGCGGCGAACAGCGCCTGGCTCAGCACCGTGTTCAAGAACGTCACCCCGACGGCGGCGAACAGCAGCGCCAGCGTGGGCGCGCCGTCGGCGACGAACTCGTCCGAGGCGATCAGCAGCACGATGGCGGGCGCCGCCAGCCCGCCGAGCACGACGATCGGCAGCGCCACGAACATCATCGTTTCGATGCTGCGCGTGACGAACTCGGCGAACCGCTCCCGCGATTCGGCGTAGAGATTCGTCATCGTCGACAACGTCGAGGTCCCCAGGAACGTGGCGATCACCGACAGCGTGAACGCGAGCGTGTAGGCCATCCCGTACACGCCTACCTGCGTGGGCGTGCTCAGCAACGTCAGGATGAACCCGTCGACGCGCCAATACAGCACCGCGATGATCAACACGCCGGTCTGCGGCAGGCTCTCGCGCAACAGGTCCCAGCTCTCGCGCACGTCGAACACCGGCGTGCACCGCACGATCCGGCGGGCCGCGATGCCCTGCACGAGCAGCATCACCGCCGGCGGCACCAACTGCACGAGCGCGAACCACACCACCGACGCCTGGGTGTTCACGAGCACCAGGGTGCCGACCAGGGTGCAGACACGGCTGACGACGTCGGACAGCGCCACCGCGCCGAAGCGCACCGTCGCCAGGAACACCGGCTCGAAACAGTTGCCGATCGAGGTGAGCGCGAGGCTGCCGCACACGATCAGCAACATCGGCACCACGGCGGGGTCGCCGCCGTAGACGATGATGCCCGACAACGCCGCCAGCACCGTCAACGGCAGGCAGTATGCGATCGACATGCCCGAATTGACGCGCACCAGCCGGGACAAGTCACCGTTGCCCGAACTGACCCGCCGCACGATGACGGCGCCGACGCCGAGTTCGGTGAGGCTCAGCCACATTCCGACAAACACGATCGCCGTGGTGAGATGTCCGTAGGATTCCGGGCCGAGATAGCGAGTCGTCAGCGACATCGTGAGGAATGAGGCAATCATTCCCACGGCGCGGGCCCCGAGCTGCTGCGTGAAGGCCTGGGCGATTTGTCTGAACGACGCACGTCTGGGCGCGGGCTCGGGCGTAGGGTCGGCCGCGGCGGGCATGGGCATCGCCGGCACGATGAGGAGGGGCACCGTTGGAAGCGTTTCGAGCCTATGTGCCGCTGCCGCACGGGCTGTCAGCACGTGTCTGGGCCGACCGTCATTCAGCCGGTGACGTCCCGGATTCGTCACCGTACGGCCTCCATCGACTCGCCGACCACGACGTGGCGGTCGAATTCGGCGAAGCGCAACTCGGCCGCGTGGCCGGCCGCATCGCGGCATCGGGCCGCTACCGGCTCAGCGGCGCCGAAATCGTGGAGGCGCTGTCCATGCGCGGGCGCAGCACCGCCGCCGACGCGATTCTCGCCTACGACGAGCGCACCGGCATTCCGGCCGCGCTGGTGCACCGGCGCGAGCACCCGCCCGTCGCGCTGGGCATCGGCTGGCTGACCACCCGCGCCGACACGCCGCGCCCGCTCGCCGCACTGGCCGCGCGTGCCCTGCCGCGCGCGACGACGGTGTGGTCGCAATGCGCCCCCGTGCTCGACCTGATGGGCCCCGAATGGGGAGTCGCCAGCGCCCGCAAGCAGTTCGTACCGCTCGGCATCGACACCGACTTCTACGCCCTGCAGCCGCAGCCGGAGCACCCGGGCCTGGTGGTCAGCGCCGGCGAAGACCGCTACCGCGATCACGCGCTGCTCATCGCGGCGGTTGCCGCCGCCCGCGCGCACACACCGTCGGTCCACCTGGAACTGGCCACCGGACTGCCGGTGCACCTGCCGCCCGATCTCGGGCGGCTGCACACCGGACGCCTCGACGGCCGCATGCGCGATCTGTACCGGCGCAGCAGCGTCGTCGCGATCGCGCTGCATCCGACGGTCACCGGCTCCGGACTGACGGTCGTGCTCGAGGCAATGGCCAGCGGCCGGCCGGTGATCGTGACGGCCAACCCGGGCATCGACGACTACCTCACCCACGGCGAGCACGGGTTGCTCGTGCCGCCGGGCGACGTGGACGCCTTCACCAAGGCGATCAGCGAACTCGTCGCCGATCCCGCCCGGTGCGCCGAGATGGGTCACCGCGCGGCCACCCGGGTACGCACGCACTTCAGTTCAGCGGTCATGGCTGGGGCGCTTGCGTCGATGCTGCGGTCGATGTAGGCCGCTCTAGCCGCGCCCTGCGCAGCGCCAAGAGCGCGGGCGGACCCTGCACCAGATAGCGGCGGGCCAGCCGCCGCGGCTCCACACCGAGCCGGTACAGCCACTCGATTCCGTTGTCCTGCATGAACTTCGGAGCGCGGCGCACGGAACCGGCGAGAAAATCGGCGGCGGCACCGAAGGCCAGCAGCACGCGGGCGCCGGTGGCCGCGCCGTGCCGGTCGATCCACAGTTCCTGGCGCGGCTTGCCCAGCCCGACCACGAGCACGTCCACCCCCGCAGCGGCCACCTCGGCGGCCAGCACCGCGCTGCGCACGTCGTCGGTCACCTCGGCGCGCTCGGGTGCCCAGGTGCCGGCGATCCGCAAACCCGGGTACCTGACGGTTAGCTGTGCGCGCAAAGCATCGTGCATCTCGGCCTGCCCGCCGAAGAAGCCGACCGTCGCCCCGGTGCGGGCGCACTGCTCGAGCAGCGCCGGAAGCAGGTCGGCACCGGTCACCCGCGGCCACGCCGCACCCGACAACCGCCGGCCCCGCCGGGCGATGGGCGCACCGTCGGCCAGCCACAGCCATTCGGGGCCGCCCGGGCGGCCCAGCGGCTGCGCGCGCCGGAAGTGATGCAGGTGATCGAGGTTGACCGAGCCCACGGCCAGCGGTGCGGCGGCGCCGTCATCGAGCCGGGCCGCGACCGCGTCGACCGTTTGAGGCGCGGTGCGGGCGTCGACCACCACCGGGCCGAGCACCATGCGGGCGCCGTCATGCGCAGCCGTCATCGCGCCACCTCCTCCTGCAACCGAGCCTTGGTTTGCTCGGTGTTGTCCAGCATCCAAATGTAGTGATCTTCCGGCTGTCCGCCATACACGCGCAATCGACGCCGGGTCGCCACTTGGGTGAACCCGAGCCGACTGACGATCGCGTTGGGGCGGGGATTCGTCACGCTCACCGGCCCGACAGCACGCGCCAGCTCGTACGGCGGGGCGAATCCGGACAGCGTCACCGCGGCCACCGCCCACCGGGCGACCTCGCCGGCGCCTCGGAAAGCCGCGATCCAGATGGCCAATTCGCCCGTGGCCGTGGATTTCTGGACTTCCAGCCCGACTTCGCCGACGATTCGCCACGACTGCGCCCGGTGCTCGACGACAACAAAGTGCAGGGCGGTGCCGCGGCGGAGCTGCGCCCGGCTGCGGACGACGTGCTCCACCCAGACGGCAGGCGAATTGACCTGCTCCCAAGTCATTCCGGGCCGCGCGAGGGCCGCCTCGAGCCGTGCGCGCTCGGCGGTGCGCACGGCGCGCCAGCGCTGGGCGTCCGACAAGCGCGGACGCCGCAATTCGTACTCCGCGTCACCGAGCCGCAACCGCCGCGTCGATCCTGGCACTGGTGGGGCTCCGTTCGTGACATCCGGCTGGCAACGTCGAACACCGACAACCTGCGCACTGTTGCCCAGCCGTCGATCCGTTCGCCCCGACCATTGGTCGCCTTATGCTACTCGGTAGCTGCGAGTAACGCAGAGCGCCGGAATACGATCTAGCCGACGAATCGCGCGCCATCCCGACAGGAGACGCTCACTTGAATCTCGCCGAGTTCGTAGCCAAGTTCTTGCGGCGTCCCATCTTGCTGGCCGTGATCGTGATCCTGGCCGTCGTTGCCGGGGTGCTCGGGATGAAGTCCGCCAAGGCCGAATACGAGACCACCGCGACCATGGTGGTGATTCCGCCGGGTAGCGGATCACCCGACGCCGGGCTGAACCCGCTGATCAACCTGAACAACAACATCGCCCAGCTGGCCGTCATCGTGGCCACCACGGTGCAGACCACCGATGCGGCGAACCACCTGACCGAGCGCAACGGGGCCCGGATCACCGCCGTCACCACCACGGCCGGCGACGCCTCCTCCTTCGCGCAGCTGTCGCCGCAGATCGTGTTCACCACGCGCGCCGCCGATCCCGATTCGGCGCGCCTGGGCGCGGAGAGCGTGATCGATTACGCCCGCGAACAGCTGATCCGCATTCAGGCCGAGGCCGCGGTGCCCCCGCGCAACAACGCGTTGATCGTCGTCGGTGCCAAGCCCGCCATGGGCGAGCCCGTCGGCAAGGGCGGGCCCAAGGCGGCCGCCGCGTACGCACTCGCCGTCGTCACCGGCGGGATACTCGCGATCCTGATCGCGGACGCAATTCTCGAATGGTGGCGCCGGCGCCGCTCCGCTCAGCCGCGCCGCCGCCGCGGCGCGCCTGCGGGGCCGGCGCCCGGCAGCGTCAAGGCTGCCGTCACGGGGAACGCCGCCGTGTTCGACGACGCGCGGACCGAAGAAATCCGGCTGTGACGCAGGCGGCGGCCGGCCGGTACAGCACCGTGCCGGCGGCAGCCCGGCGCGAGCCGTGGGCGCTGTACCTCGCGGTCGCCGGATTCTTGTTGCTCGGCATGCGGCAGTCGTTCACGGTGCCGATGACGTTCGGACAAAGCCTGGCCCAGTTCCTGCTGTTCGGCGGCGCGGCGCTGTGGGCACTGACCCGGCTGGCCGGGCAACGCTTCCCGACCGGTCTGCGGCTGCTCACCTGCGCGATGCTGTTCTACGTCTCGGCAACCGCCATCTCCTACGCCAATTCCAGCGTGCGCGGTGTGCCGCCGGCCGCCCAAACTCTTGCGGACCGGTACCTGTTCACCGACGTCGTACTGCTGTTTCTCATGTTCTTCGTTACGACGGTGGTCGTCACCGCCCGCGATCTGGACCTGGTGCTCAAGGGTCTGCTCGCCGGGGCGACGGTGTCGGCGCTGTTCGGGCTCGTCCAGGTGGCCACCGGAGTCGAGCTCGCGCCGATGTTCCGACTGCCGGGGCTGAAGTACGACGACTTCCAACTCGTGCGCGACCTCACCCGCGGCGGTTTGAGCCGTCCGCAGGGCAGCGCCGGGCATCCGCTCGAACTGGGCGCCGTGCTCACCGTGATGGTTCCGATCGGGATCGGCCTGACCCTGTCGGCGCGGGCGCGCGGCGAGCGCTGGCTGCTGTGGGCGGCGTGCACCACGGTCGTCGCGGCCGGTGCCGCGGCCACGGTGTCGCGCTCGGCAATCATCGGCACGGCGGTGGCCCTGCTGGTGATGGCCTGGCGCTGGCCGATCCGGCGCCTGGCGGTGATCGCCGCCGGCGCGCTCGGCGTTGCGGTGGTCGGCTGGCTGTCGGGCAGCAAGCTTTTCGCCGCGCTGAGCGGTTCCTTCCTCGGCGCCGCCACCGATTCCTCGGTGGTCTCGCGCACCATCGGCGCCGACTACGTCGCCGAGCATTTCGCCGACGCGCTGGTGACCGGACAGGGCGCCGGAACCTATCCCGCGCTGAACCAGCCCGTGCTCGACAATCAATACTTCTCGCGGCTGATGGAAACCGGCCTGCTCGGGCTGTCGTCGTACCTGCTGCTGCTCGCGGTGGCGATCTGGTTCGCGTTGCGGGCCTCGACCCGGCTCGGTCCCGAACTCGCCGACACCGCGCGCGCGATCGCCGGTGCGCTGTGCGCGCTCGGCCTGATCGGCTTCATCCTGGACTCGTCCGGATTCGCCCAGATGTGGTTTTTGACGTTCCTGTTGATCGCGCTGTCCGGGGTGGCGGTGCGGCTGGCGGCAGCGAACGGTCCGGATCGCACATAACCGCCGGTCTCGGTATCGTGCTTGCCAGCCGTCGGGGCGTGTGTGAAAGAGGAACAACGTGAGCATCGATCCGGCGGAACCAGCGCCCGCGCGCAGCTTCGCGCGCTCGAACGCCCTGCAGGCCCGGCTGCACGAGCTGGTGCCCGGCGGCGCACACACCTACGCGCGCGGTGCCGATCAGTACCCCGAAGACATGGCCCCGGTGCTGGTGCGCGGGCACGGTGCGCGCGTCTGGGATGCCGACGGCAACGAGTACGTCGAGTACGGCATGGGTCTGCGCTCGGTGACGCTGGGGCACGCGTACGCGCCGGTGCTCGACGCGGTGCGTGCCGCGATCGCCGACGGGGTCAATTTCAGCCGCCCCACCGAGCTGGAAGTGCTTGCCGCCGAAGACTTTCTGTCCCTGGTACCCGGCGCCGACATGGTGAAGTTCGCCAAGAACGGCTCCGATGCCACCACCGCCGCGGTGCGCCTGGCGCGGGCGGCCACCGGCCGTGACCGGGTGGCCCTGTGCAACCAGCCGTTCTTCTCCACCGACGACTGGTTCATCGGCACCACCGAGATGTCGGGCGGCATTCCCGCCGATGTGGTGGCCAAGTCGTCCCGGTTCACCTACAACGACCTGGATTCGCTGCGCACGCTGCTGGCCACCGATGCCTACGCCGCGGTGATCCTGGAGGCGGCCACCGCGATGGCCGAACCGGCACCCGGATTTCTGGAGGGCGTGCGGGAGCTGTGCGACGCGCACGGCACCGTGCTGATCTTCGACGAGATGATCACCGGATTCCGGTGGGCCGCCGGAGGCGCGCAGGCGGTGTACGGCGTGGTCCCCGATCTGTCGTGCTGGGGCAAGGCGATGGCCAACGGTTTCCCGCTGGCGGCGCTGGCCGGCAAGCGGGAGCTGATGGAGCTGGGCGGGCTGCGCACCGACCGCGACCGGGTGTTCCTGCTGTCCACCACGCACGGCCCGGAGTCGGTGGGGCTGGCGGCGTTTCGCGCCGTGGTCGCCGCGTACCGGGACAGCGATCCGGTGGCGCGGATGGAGGCCGCGGGGCGCCGGCTGGCCGCGGGCGTCGAGGCCGCGGCCGCCGATGCCGGGGTGAGCGCGCACCTCGCCGTGCTCGGGCGCCCGTCGTGCTTGGTGTTCGCCACCCGCGACGCGGACGGTAATCCGTCGCAGCCCTACCGCACGCTGCTGCTGCAGGAACTGCTCGAGCGGGGCGTGCTCGGGCAGTCCTTCGTCACCTCCGCCGCGCACACCGACGCCGACATCGACCACACGATTGCGGCCTGTCGGGCCGCAATGCCGGTGTACCGCAAGGCAATCGAGGCCGGCACTGTAGACGGCCTGCTGCGCGGGCGCCCCGTCGCGCCGGCCATCCGGCGCACCGCGGCGCCGCGGCGCCTGCCCTGATCGTTTCTGTCCGTTTCACCCGCACCACCCCGGATCCGGTGCGACGATCCACCTGCGCCGAGCAGCCGCCGAGGAAGGCCGGTACATACGTGAACATCCCCGAGCTACTGCGCCTGCTGGGCGCCCGCTGGAAGCTGGTCGCGGCGGCCACCGCCGCCGGATTGCTCGCCGCGCTCCTCTTCTCACTGCAGGCACAGAAGACCTACGTCGCGTCCGCGCAGCTGTACGTCTCCACACCCAACCCCACCTCCATCCAGGAGGCCTATCAGGGCAACCTGCTCACCCAGCAGCGGCTGGCGTCCTACGCATTGCTCATCGCCACACCCGACAGCGCCCAACGCGCCCTGCAGGCACTCGGTTCCGACACCGGCGCCGACGACCTGGCCGGTCGAATCAGCACTGCGCAGACCCCGGAGACCGCCATGCTGACGGTCTCGGTCACCGACACCGACCCGCAGCGGGCCGCTGCCCTCGTCAACTCGCTCGCCGCCGAGTTTCCCAAGCTGGTCGAGTCGGTGGAGGCACCCGATCCGAGCGGCCCCAAGTTCCTGAAGATCAGTGTCATCGGGCAGGCCGAGCCGCCGTCGGCGCCCGTCAGCCCGAAGACCACACGCAACGTCGCACTGGGTGCGGTGGCGGGGCTGCTGCTCGGCGTCGCGGCCGCGGTCGTGTTCCGGCGCCGGGCTCCGGAATCCGGTTAGATGCTCGGCTATCCCGACGCGCTGCGCCGGCATCAGGACCGGTTCCGTGCGGATCCGCTGCCCTATCTCGAGCTGGGCGCGATACCGGCGGCGCTGCTCGCGGGCGCCGCCGTCGTCGCGGCGCCGTCGCTGGCAAAGCTGCTGATTCCGCTGCTGGTGGCGCTGGTCGTGATCGCGATCGACGCCCGCGCGCTCGTCGATCTCACCGTGATCGCGGCGTTCGCGACGCTGCCCGCCAACATCGACACCGGCAAGGACTTGGGTCTGGTCACCGTCCTCGGCTACGAGGCGCTCGGCCTGGTCGCCGTGGTCTACCTGCACCGGGTGGTCCGGCCCAAACCGGCCGAGATGTGGTGCGTCGGCGCGTTCGCGGTGGTCTGGCTGGTGGCGTTGCTGTCCGGGATCGACGCCGGCAACGACGACTGGCGGATCGCCCGCGAGGCCCAATTCCTGTGGGACGCAATGCTCGGGCTGTATCTGGCGACGCTGGTCGTGCGCGCGGGGCTGGTGCGGCGCACCGCGATCGTGCTCGGCGTGGTGTTGTGGGTGTCGGCGGGGCTGATCCTGTTGGCCTCGGCCACCGGGTTCGAGTTGGCCGGGCGCGCCGAGGCGGTCAGCTTGGGCGCGCACAAGGTCACCGAGGCCACGCGGCTCATCACCAACACCCAGATGGTCAGCGCCGCAGTGCTGTGCGCGCTGGTGGCGATGTTCCTGCTGCGCGTGCGCCTCGGGGCGTTCGCGGCGCTGGCGCCGCCCGCGGCACTCATCACGCTGTTGTCGTTTTCGCGCAACGCCATTCTGGCCATCGCGGTCGCGACCGTCGCCGCGGTGCTGTTGGCCCGCACGTCGGCGGCGCTGGTGCGTGGAACCGCCCTGCTGGCCGCGGGCGCGGCACTGGTGCTGATCGGATTGCCGGTGCTCGGTGCGGCCACCGAGGACACGCCCGCAGGGACCTGGATCGAGCATCAGCAGAAGGGATTCAGCACGCGGGTGCTCGCCGGGGTGGCACAGTCCAGCACTACCGACTCCTCGCTGCGGGCACGCCTCGACGAGGACGCCAACCTGCTGCGGGCGATCGATGCGGCACCACTGCAGGGTCACGGGCTCGGCTATCGATACCAGGCGCCGTTCGGTCCGCCCGACGAGTTCCCCGCGACGTTCGGGCCGTCCTATGCGCACAACTTCTACCTGTGGTGGCTGGTGAAGGCCGGGCTCGTCGGCATGGCCGGTTTCGCCGTGTTCGCCCTCGTTCCGGTGCTGGCGGGAATCCGTTCCCGAGCGGCGCCGGCTACCGCCGCGACGGCGGTATCCGTTGCGCTGCTGTGTGTTTCCGCGGTGGCGCCGTTGCCGCTCGACCCGGTGAATTCGTTTCTGCTGGGCACCGTGCTCGGGACCGCGCTGGGTCTGGCGACCACCCGGGAGGCGACGTGCGAACACTGACCGCGCTGCTGGTGGCGGCGGCCGTGCTCGCCGGCGCCGGCGACGCGCGCACCGTCGCGGCGCCCGCGCCGGCCTGGTTCGCCGATTTCGGCACCGGCCTGCTCGACGAGTTCGCCCCGGTGACGGCCACCGACGCCGACCCGGTACGCCCGAAGGTGGTCCGCCCCGCTGGGCGCTACCTTGCCGAGTACCGGATCACCGCGGGCGGCGCCCGCTCGCAGACCGTGCCGGATCTGACTGCCCTGCAACGTATTTCCGACGGTGACGAGCTGTGGTTCGCGTGGCGGATGTGGGTTCCGGCGGACCTGCCCCTCGGAAGTCCGGGCTTTCAGGGGTTCGCCGAGTGGAAGAACCCGGGCCTGGGAGCCGCGCCGCTGGCGTTGCTCGTCGGCCACGAGTCCACCGACTTCCGCGCCGAGGGCGGCTTCAGCCACCCCGACGGCAACCGGCTGTCGAGCGCGAATTTGGGCCCGGTGCAGCGCGAACGCTGGATCACCTGGCTGTGGCACGTCCGTTTCGCCACCGACCCGGCACGCGGCGTGGTCGACGTGTGGCGCGACGGCGTGCAGGTCGTCGCGGGCTGGCAGCCCGCGGGCGGCACCCTGTATCCGGCGCGCGCGGCCGACGGCAGCGACCCCAACCGCGCCGACGGCACCTACGTCACCTGGAAACTCGGGTACTTCCGGAGCCCAACGTTCACTACCGACACATTCGTCTGGATCGACGCCGCACGGGCAGGCTACTCTCGCGCGAGCGTCGAACTGGCAACCGTTGCGCAATAACCAATTCACACCTCAAGGCGGCACCATGCGGGTCGATCCCGAGCCCTCCGACGACGTCGTCGGCGTCAGCACCCGAGTCGATGCACCCGGCACCCGGAATTCCGGGCCGGTGCTCGCGCTCGCCGCCGCCCTGACCGTGGTGGCCGCCACCGCCGTCGTGGCCTGGCGCGGCGTGGTGGTCACCGCAGGCGGGCGCGACCAAACCCTGTTCCACCTGCCCACGATCCAGAAATTCCGCGCCGAGTTCCCGCAACTAAACGTCGTCGACGTGGCCACCGCCACCGGGCCGCTGTTCCACATCGTGATCGCCGCGATCGCGGCGGCGTTCGGCCTGGGGGTGGCTGCCACGCAGATCGCCGGGTCGCTGTTCGCCGGGGCCGCCGCCGCGACGGCAACCTCGGTGGCCGGCGAACGCACGGTGGGCGACCGGCTGCTGATCGTCGCCCCACTCCTGCTGTCGGCGTACTTCTGGCAATCGGCGCTGTGGCTCAACACCGACGATGCGGCGCTGCTGTTCACCCTGGTGGCGTTGGCGCTGCTGGCCCGCCGACAGCCCGATGCCATGTCGTTCGCGCTGATCGGCGCCGCCGCGGCGGCCGCGGTCGCCACCCGGCAGACCAACGCCTGGGTGTTGGTGCCGATCGGGCTGACGGCGCTGGTCTTCGGGGCCGATCTGCGTGGCCGGCTGGTCGCCGGTTTCGCCGGGTGCCTGCCCGCCACGCTGGTGCTTGCCTATCTGGTGCACGCGTGGGGCGGCTTCACCCCACCGGCGTTCGCCGAGCTCAACGGCATAGCCGGCAGCGGTGCGGCGTTGTCGTACGGGCTCGCGCTGGCCGGGTTCTTCGGCCTGCCGATCCTGCTCGCGACGGGCGGTGTCCCGGCCCGGCGCCACCTGGGCCTCGGCGCCGTCGTCGGCGTGCTCGGCGCGATCCCGGCCGTGGTGTTCCCGAGTTGGACCACCGCCGACGAAACCCGCCGCGGCGGGTGGCTGTGGACGGCCGTGGACCGCTTTCCCGCGATCGCGGACCGGTCGCCGCTGCTGATCGCCGGGGCCGTCTTCGGCGGCATCGTGGCCACGCTGGTGCTCGCGCGGATCGAGCGCCGGCTCGCGCTGATCGTGGCGTCGAGCTATCTCGCTGCCGCGGTCGTATTCACCTTCGGTTCCCGGCTCTACCAGCGGTACTTCGAGTTGCCGCTGGCGGCGCTGGCGCTGCTGACGCTGGCCTGGCTGTTCGCGAACGGTGCGATCGTGCGGCGCTGGCCGCTGCTCGGCCTGGCCGCCGCACAGGCGGTCCTGCTCGCGGGGATCGTCGGCTATCCCGTGCTGACGGGCTAATGCTGCTGTGCGCAGGTGGTGTCGGTCGCGGTGTCCAGCCGCGGCAGCCCCGGCAGCGTGGGGTTCAGGAATTGCACGTGGGCCAGCAGCGCGCGCGGCAGCGCGCGCGGCTGATGCACGTATCGCGAACCGTCGGTGCGGCTTTGGGCATACAGCGCGAACGAGTCGCTGTGATCGGCGTTGAACGCGCCGTAGGTCTGCAGGGCGCGCGCCACCATCGTCTGGAACGGATCGAGCCCGAACTGCCCGAGGTCCAGCGCCGGGTCCAGCCGGATCCGGATGCCCTCGGGCACCCCACCGGGCAGAATTCCGTCGGAACGTGTTGCGGGCGGGACGAATTCGGGCGAGTTGACGGGCAGCGCGAAGCGCAACGCATGGTCGATGGAACCGGAGGCCACATCGGCGGGCGTGATCAGCCCGCCGAGGTAGGACAGCTCGCCACCGGAATGCCCCGGTCCGGCCGCGTGCGCTCCGGTGCCGCTGTACACCTTGTAGGTGGCGCTGGCGTGCGCGGAGCGTGTCACCGGGTCGAAAGCCTGGAATTCGTACTCACAGCCGGTGCTGGTGTCGATCACCGCCAGGTGGGCGTCGGCGTCGCGGGTCGGCCGGAACGAGGGCAGGTACGGGATCGTGATGCGCTTGCCCGAATTGCGAATGTAGATCGATGTCGTCGGGGTGCCTGCGGGTGCGTGATACACCGCTACCGTCCAGGCATCGTCGTTGACGGCGATGTCGCCGACGCGCGGATCCGCGGACAGCAGGCGCAGCCAGAAGCCGGTGCGCGGATCGACGGTCGCGTCGGGCGGGATGGGCCGGTTGAAGAACGAGTCGCCGGCGAACAGGCGCGCGGGCCCCATCCCGGTGGGCGCGCTGGACAACGTTGCGGGCAACAGCAGCTCGATTGCCAGTGCACCGGCGACTGCGGCCAGCAAGCGAGATCGGCGCATCACGTACTCCATTCCTGCGCTCAGACAACGGTAGCAGAGCGCGGGTTTGCCGCATTCGTCCGAAATACCGACCGCCGAATCCGACACGACGTCCGGTTCGGCCACGATTAACCGGCTACCGGTGGCAAACGGGCGTGATTTTGCTAATGTTTGCCCCGTTGCGTCGGCGAACGATTGACGCAGTGTCCAGGGATGTTATGTCGGGGTTTGAGGTCGGGACGACCGGTCGCGAACTGAACGGATGAAGACTTGATGAAGAACGCACGTACGCCCCGACGAGGACTCGGCACCATCGCAGCGATCGCTGCGGCCGCGTTGCTCACGTTGCCGGGCGCCGGCACGGCCACGGCGGGTATCGACAGCGTCGAGCGCATCGTCGACGGCGCCGACAACACGATCGAGGCGATCCAGGCCGACACCGACATTCGGTTCGTGGCGCCGCTGGACGGCAACCCGCTGTCTCGTGAGTGGTTCCAGCGCGGCACCGCCGGCTTCCGGGTCGACGGCCCGGGCGCCAAGGATTTCTCCGGTGAGATCATCGTCGGATACCAGGTGGGCTACGCGGCCAGCTTCAACGGCAAGCTGAAGGCCAGCTACTCCACGCCGTCGCTGGGTGTCGAGCTCAGCTCGGACCCGAGCATCACCCTCGGCGATCTGATCCCGCGCGCGGGCATCGAGATCGAGGTCGGGTTCGGCCCGGGCATCGCCACCGTCGAGGCCGCCAAGGGCAGCATCTCCGGCGGCGAAGGCTCCATCCGCATGACCAACTTCCACGGCACCCTGACCGGCGTCGTGGGTCCGGCAAACATCCGGCCGTTCGTGACCGTCGTCAGCTCGAAGGGCGACCGGGTCACCACGTTCGGCCGCACCTGGTCCAACTGAATCACTTCGGCGTGACCGTGATCTTGTCGATCATGAGATTGCGGTCGCAGAACCCGGCGTAGTCGTTGACGAAGGCCACCGCGATCGTGTGGTTGCCCGCGGCCAGCGACACCGGGAACGAATAGTCCGACCAGCGCGTGGTGTTGACGTTCTTCGTGCCCAGCACGACACCGTCGACACTGACCCGCAGGGTGGGCCAGCCGAAACACTGAGCCCCCATCGCGCGCACCTTGAGCGCGGTGGCAGTGGGTAACGTCGACGTCAGAGTCGCCGTCGCGTTGCCCCACAATCCGAGTGCCGAGCCGCCGGAGGCCGAGCTGTCGGCGTACACGCCGGCCGCGGCGGCCGGGGTCCACGTGCTCGCCTCGGCCTCGAAGCTGCTGACCGGCGGCGGCGACGTCGTCGTCTTCGGCACCGACGGCGTCGCGGTCGGTGTGCTGGCCGCCGTCGGACTCGTCGTGGCGACGGTGGTGCTCGGGCTCGTCGTGGCGACGGTGGTGCTCGGGCTCGTCGTCGTGCTGACGGCGCTGCTCGGCGGCGTCGCCGGGGCCGACGTGCTGACCACCGTGGTGGGCAGCGACGGCGCCGACGAGGTCACCGTGAACGTACCGATCGGGTAGGCACCGGTGCCGTCTCGCCCGGTCTGGGCCAGCGCCAGCGGCGCGAAGTCGACGACGTTGGTGCCCGCCGGCTTGTGCTCGTGCCAGCGCACTCGCCCGACCAGGGTGTAGGTGCCCGGCGCCAGGCCCACCGTGTCGAGGGCAAGGTTGTCGGCGACCGTCCGGCTCGCCGGTGTCGCCGCCGTGTTGGTGTAGTTCTGGTCGGATACAACGCTTTTCAGGTCGACTCCGGCGGCGACGGTGCGCACCGCCGTGCCCGCCCGGTCACGCAGTTCGTACTCCGGGCGCCAGTTCTCGTACACCGGAGCGGCGCCGAAGTTGGTCCAGTTCACCGACACCGGTAGCGCGGCACCGGCGACGACGGCATCGGGCACCGCGGCCGCGCTCATCGCATACCGGTAGCCGCTGAACTTGTTGGCCTTCGACCACAGCGCGTAGTAGGTCGCCGACATGGTGCTGCTCGCGTGCTGGTCTGGGAACCCGGTGCTGGACAGCACCGAAATATGCTCGTTGACAACGTCTTTCAGTCCCTTTTCGTAGTACTGCTGGACCGTCGTCTGGCGGAAGTTGCACCACTCGGTGACGACCGGGGCGTACCGCCAGCGATCGCGCAACACGGCCACGATCGGATCGTTGCCGACGACGTAGTACGACGACGGGTCCGCCGCCCACCACGGCACCGCGCCGAAGGTGCCCAGGCAGTCCGAGCGGTTGCCCACCGCCGTCGCCCGCCCGGCGAGCAACGCGTGGTCGGTGAACAGCTGCCGGGTGATCTCGGCGTTACCGGGCGCGGTCACGATACGGGTGTTGCGGAACGCCGACAGGTGCGCCGCCACCAGCCGCACCAGCGCCGGCTTGGTGATGTACTGGTCGGCGATCTGGCTGTAATAGCCGAGCTGGCGCAGGCTGTCCTCGCCCGTCGGGCCGGGTTTGCCCAGTGTGTCACGCATGAACGCGACATGATTCTCGCTGAAGTCGCCGTAACCGGAGAATTCGAACCACGCCAGGCGCTCGTCGTTGTCGTAGCGCGCCCCGAGCGCGGCGATCAGCCGCGTGACGTGCTCCAGGTAGGTGTCGTTGTTCCAGTCCGGAACAACGTGGCGGACAAAGCCTTTCACGTGTTCGGTGGTGGCGCCGGGGAGGCTGCGCAGCCAGTCGGGCACGCTGGCATTGACGTTGTTCGGGTAGCTGGCCGCACAGCAGGAATTGAAGGCGGTGACGCGGAACGCCAGGCGCCGATGCTGCGCCGCGGCGTTGGCGAGCTCGCGGTCGATGATGGCGAAGTCGTAGCGCTGGGTGTCCGGCGCGTCGGCCGGCAGCGTGCGCGGGTCCACCGGCTGCAAGGTCTTCCAGTCCACCCGGCCGGACCGATCGAACGTGCCCGGCCAGGCGGGGTAGCTGCTTTGCGCCGGATTGGATTGTGGGAACAGCGGTTCCAGCAGATTTTCGTGCTGTCCGCGCAGCGGGTTGGGCAGTTCGGGGGTGTCGTAGCCGACGGTGGCGCCCACGTTCGCGGTGGCGGCTACCTCGGAGACAGTGGCGCATACCGCACCCGCGGTGATGGTCAGGCTGAGCAGGACGGCGGCAAGGCGTGCGCCCATCATGGTCGAATCCGTTTCGCGCAGTGTTGCAGGATGAGTCCAGTGATACAGATGTGACAAATGTGATTTAGCAGGCGCACGGCGCAGTACGCAATAGGTCCGTACGAACCAAATTTGGTGGGAGTGAAGTGGTGGTGGCTCAGCGCCAGTAGGCGCGCCAGTCCGCGGCGGTCAGCGGCTCGCGCGCACCGCGGTCGGCCGCGGCCGCGTCCTCGGCCGCGCGCACCTTCTTGGCGAACTCCACAACGGCGGTCCGCAGCCACAATTCGGCGCTACCGTCCTTACGCAGCGAGACACTGCGAAGACTGTTCGGGACCAGCTCGTCGGGCAGCCCGGCGCGCGACGCGCGCGTGATCACCTTCTCGGCGAACGCCAGGGCCGGCTGCGCGGTGGCGATCCCGTCCAGGCACGAGTTGCGCGCCTTCTCGGCCGCCTTGCGTTGCTGCCACGCCGCGTCCTGGGCGGCCACGTCGATGGTCGCGTCGTCTGCGATGTGCGGGCTGCGGTGCACCAGTTTGGCGATCAGCGTCTCGGCCACGTCGTCGACGTCGAACCGGCTGGCTTCCTGCGCAATCCGGGAGTGGAAGAGCACCTGCAACAGCAGGTCCCCGAGCTCTTCGCGCACCAACTCCGGGTCGTCGGTGTCGATCGCGTCGAGCAGTTCGTAGGTCTCCTCCAACAGGTACGGCTTGAGCGTGGCGTGGGTCTGCTCCTTCTCCCAGCTGCCCAACTCCCACATCCGGTCCATCAGCCCGGCGGCTTCCACCAGCCCGTCGCCGACGAACATCTCGTGGCCGATGACGTTGTCGCCCTTGGCAATGCGGTCCTGCACCAGCGGGTGCGCCGGGTCCGTGCTGACGAGCACCTGGGCGCGGGGCACCACCTGCGGCATCCGCCAGCGCACCGCGACCGGCACCTCCTCGGTGAGTTGCACCGGCCCGCCCAGCAATTCGATCGCCTCCAGCGGAACCGCCATGGGGCGCATCGGATCCAGCAGCACCACCGTCACTCCTGCGCTCCTGCCACGCGCACCATGCCCGCCGGCTTGCCGTCGAGGGTGAGCAGGAAGTCGGCGACGAACTGCAGCAGTTCCACGTCGCGAACCCGGGCCGCGCCGACACTGTCGGTGACCCGCGGCAGCGGCAGCGAAACCACGCCGGTCGTCGCACGGTAGGACGCGGCGGGATGCAACCGCTTGAGCCGCATCTGTTTCGAATCGGGCAACTGCAAAGGAGACAGCTTCAGCGTGGTGCCCGTGACCGCCACGTCGACGACCTCGTACTCGCGGCACAGCAGCCGCAGCCGGGCCACCGCGAGCAACCTGCCGACCTCGACCGGCAGCGCGCCGTAGCGGTCCACGAGCTCGTCGACCACCGCCGCGATCGCCGAATCGTCTTGGGCCCCGGCAAGTTTGCGGTACGCCTCCAGACGCAGCCGATCACTGCCGATGTAGTCGGGCGGGATGTGCGCGTCGACCGGCAGGTCGATACGCACCTCCCTGGGAGCTTCGGTCGGCTCAATCGGTTTGCCGTCGGCCGCGGCCCGGTAGGCCTCCACCGCTTCGCCGACCAGCCGCACGTACAGGTCGAAGCCGACCCCGGCCACGTGACCGGACTGTTCGGCGCCGAGAACGTTTCCGGCACCGCGGATTTCGAGGTCCTTCATCGCCACCGCCATGCCCGCGCCCAGATCGGAGTTCTGCGAAATGGTGGCCAGGCGGTCGTAAGCCGTTTCGGTGAGCGGCTTTTCGGTGGGATACAGGAAGTATGCGTAGCCGCGCTCGCGGCTGCGCCCGACCCGCCCGCGCAGCTGATGCAGCTGCGAAAGACCGAGCGCATCAGCGCGTTCCACGATCAAGGTGTTGGCATTGCTGATGTCGAGGCCGGTTTCGATGATGGTCGTGCACACCAGCACGTCGTACTCGCGGTGCCAGAAGCCCTGCACGGTGCGCTCGAGCACGTCCTCGTTCATCTGCCCGTGCGCGACGACGACGCGGGCCTCGGGCACCATCGCCCGAATTCCCGCCGCCGCCTTGTCGATCGAGCTCACCCGGTTGTGCACGTAGAACACCTGGCCGTCGCGCAGCAGCTCGCGCCGGATGGACGCGGCAACCTGCTTGTCGTTGTAGGCGCCCACATAGGTGAGGACGGGGTGCCGCTCTTCGGGCGGGGTGAGGATCGTCGACATCTCGCGGATGCCGGCCAGGCTCATCTCCAGGGTGCGCGGAATCGGTGTGGCCGACATGGTCAGCACGTCCACGTTGGTGCGCAGCGCCTTGATGTGTTCCTTGTGCTCGACGCCGAAGCGCTGCTCCTCGTCGACGATGACCAGGCCGAGATCCTTCCAGCGCACCCCGGTTTGCAGCAGCCGGTGCGTGCCCACCACGACATCCACTGTGCCGTCGGCCATTCCGTCCATCGTGGTGCGCGACTCGGCGGCATCGGTGAAGCGCGACAAGCCCTTCACCGTCACCGGGAAGGCCGACATGCGCGCGCTGAAGGTCTGCAGGTGCTGTTCGGCCAGCAGCGTCGTCGGTACCAGCACCGCGACCTGCTTGCCGGACTGCACCGCCTTGAAGGCCGCGCGCACCGCGATCTCGGTCTTGCCGTAGCCGACGTCGCCGCACACCACCCGGTCCATCGGCACGGCCTTTTCCATGTCCGCCTTGACGTCTGCGATGGCGGTGAGCTGGTCGGGCGTCTCGGTGAACGCGAACGCGTCTTCCATCTCCTGCTGCCACGGCGTGTCCGGCGGGAATGCGAAACCGGGCGCGGCCTGCCGCGCCGCATACAGCTGCACGAGCTCGCCGGCGATCTCGCGAACCGCCTTGCGCGCCTTGCGTTTCGTGTTCGCCCAGTCGCTGCCGCCCAGCTTGGACAGCGCGGGCATCTCGCCACCCACGTAGCGGGAGAGCTGATCCAGCGACTCCATCGGCACGAACAGCCGGTCACCGGGCTGGCCGCGCTTGCTGGATGCGTACTCGATCACCAGGTACTCGCGCCGGGCGCCGCCGACGGTGCGCTCCACCATTTCCACGAACCGGCCGATGCCGTGCTGATCGTGGACCACCATGTCGCCGGAGTTGAGCGCCAGCGGATCCACCTGGTTGCGGCGCTTGGCCGCCAGCTTGCGCCCTTCCGCGGCCGCGGCCACCCGGTTGCCCGTGAGATCGGCCTCCGAGACCACGACCAGCCCCGCGCCGGGCAGCACCAGACCTTCGTGCAACGACCCGCACAGCACGCCGACCACGCCCGGCTCGGGTTCGGCGCCCGGCGCCAATTCCGTTGCGGGAACCTCCGCTTCGGCCAGCCGCTCCAGCACGCGCTGCGCGGTGCCGTGGCCGACCACGACGATCGCCGCGTACCCGGCAGCGCTCACGTGCGCTCGCAGCGAGGCGAAGACCCGGGCCAGTTCCGTGTCGGATCCGCGCGGCGCCGGCGCCGGTTGCACGGGCAGCTCGATCTCGTCGGCCGCGCCCGCAGCCAGCGGGCTCAAGGTCCACCAGGCGGCGCCGGAACGCGCTGCACTGCCGCGAATTTCGTCCATCGTGCGGTAGGCCGACGCGGACAGGTCGATGCCGTCGGCCTGCAGCGAGGAGGTGTCGATCGGCGCCGCCGCGCCGAGCGAGGCCGCCGTCCACGAGGCCTCCAGGAATTCGCGCCCGGTGCGCTCCAAATCGGCTGCGCGGGTGCGGATTTTCTCTGGATCCAGCAGCAGCACGTGGGTGCCCGCCGGCATCACCTCGGTCAGCAATTCCAGCCGGCCGGAGACCAGGGCGGGCAGCAGCGCCTCCATGCCCTCCACCGCGATGCCGGCGGAGATCTTGTCGAGCATCTCCGTCAGCGGCGGATTGTCTTGGGCTAGTTGGCCTGCCCGGTCCCGCACCGACTCGGTGAGCAGCAGCTCGCGGCACGGCGGCGCGAGCACCACGGCCGGAGTTTCCGCGACGAGCGAGCGCTGATCGGCCACCGAGAACGCGCGCAATTCGGTGATCTCGTCACCCCAGAACTCCACGCGCACCGGATGATCCGCGGTGGGTGCGAAGACGTCCAGAATGCCGCCGCGCACCGCGAATTCGCCGCGCTTGCCGACCATGTCGACTCGGGTGTACGCGAATTCGACCAGCCGCGTGATCAATTCGTCGAAGTCGTACTCGAGTCCCACTTCGAAGCGGATGGGCGCGATGGCGCCGAGGCCGGGCGCCATCGGCTGCATGAGCGAGCGCACCGTGGTGACCACCACGCGCAACGGCACCCCGTAGTCGCCGGTGTCGCCCTGCCTGACGAGGTGTAGCCGGCGCAGCACCTCCAGACGCTTGCCGACGGTGTCGGCGCCGGGCGAAAGCCGTTCGTGCGGAAGCGTTTCCCAGGACGGGAACTGCGCGACGGCGGCGCCGAGAATCTCGCCCAGCTCGGCGCTGAGATCGTCTGCTTCGCGCCCGGTGGCGGTGACCAGCAGCACCGGCGCCGCGGCGGCCAGCGCCGCGGCAACGAACGGGCGCACCGCGTGCGGGCCCACCAAGGTCAGCTCGCGGCGCTGCGCCGCCTGGGCCAGCTCGGTCAGCTGCGCCAGGGCCGGGTCACGGCAGGCGAGCGCGGCCAGGCCCGCCATCTGGGAACTCACGTGCCGCTCCTGATTGTGCTCGAGATCGCGCCGCAGATCGCGCGCCTACGGCTCGTATCGGCGCAACCGCCGCGCCGCGAACTCCCGGAAGTATGCCAGTTTCTCTTCGGGCACGAGCGAGGGCAGCAGGAAGTACCAGATCCGCTCCATGCGGATCGCCATCTGATCGACCGACTCGGTACCGATGGCGACGATGTGCACGCCCGCCGACAGCTCCTGCAGGATCAGCCCCACGGTGTCGGCGTCCAGATCGGCCAGCAGATCGCCCTGTTCGATTGCCCGCTCGACCAGCAGCCGGTACGTATCGCCCCACACCTTGGTGATGCTTTCGCCCTGCGCGCCGCGGTAGTCGCCGATCTGGTGGTTGAGCTTGAGCATCGCGCCGACCATCTGGTCGTTGACCGTGAGATCGGCAAGTACGTACGAGATGCCGATGCACGCCTCGAGCGCAGGTACCCGGCTGTCGAAGAAGCCCTTGCACGCCGCGGCGAGGCGCTCGTTGCCCTGATCGACCACCGCGCGTGCGAGCTCTTCCTTGGAACCGAAGTGGAAGTACAACGCACCCTTGGTGACGTTCGATTGGGCGATGATCTCGCTCAGGCTCGCGTTGGCGTAGCCCAGCCGCAGAAAGACTTCGGCGGCACCGGCTAGCACGGAGTCGCGGGTGATTTCCGCCCGCGCTTGCCTAGCCATCGATCTCGCCTCGCCATCCACGTGAATCGGTAGAGCCCGGACTGCCCGCTCGCTGACTTGCACCGCTACTGAACTGCTTGCGCCCAAACAGCACACGAATGATGGATGAACCGTACCATCGGTCCGTTTTGCACCAGCACGATCACGCACCGTGTCGGAACCTCCTCGTGCCGCAGCGCCGGACAGTAGTTGATCTATCACGCAGACCCGAGTTGCGGGTCCGATTCCAAATTGGTCAATCCGTTCCAACATAGGTTTACGAGGTGTGCGGCAACCGTCTCCTTCGGCAGGCCACGATCGTCGAGCCACCACGTCGCAGTTGTCGACACCATACCCACCAGTGCCTGTGCGTACAGCGGGGCCAGGTCCGGGTCGTGGCCACGTCGCTCGAAATCGCCCGCGAGAATCTGCGCGACCTGCGAGATCGCCTCGTTGAGCAAGCTCGAGTACGTTCCCTCCCGCGCGGTGACCCGCTGATCGCGGACCAGGATCCGGAACCCGTCGGTGCGCTCCTCGACGTAGGTGAGCAGCGCCAGCGCCACCTGCTCGACCCGCACCCGGGAGCGGAACGAGGTCAGCGATGCCGTGATCATCTCGAGCAGTGTGGACATCTCACGGTCGACGACGACCGCGTACAGACCTTCCTTGCCGCCGAAATGCTCGTAGACCACCGGCTTGCTGACGTGCGCGCGCTGAGCGATCTCCTCGATCGACGTGCCGTCGTAGCCGCGCTCGGAGAACAACGCACGGGCGATCTCGATCAGCTGCTCGCGCCGCTGGGTGCCGGTCATCCGGACGCGGGTGGACCGTTGCGAGCCGTTCTCCGGGGCTGTCACCAGACCACCCTATTCCCCACCCGCGAGCCGTTCGCGCGCCCGCGTGGTCTGGACCGACGAGCGTCTTGCGAGCGAGCGCGAGGAGGGAAGACCACGCGAGCAAGGCGCGCGAACACGCGGCGGCGGAGCCGCCGCCATCCAATCCCGTTCGCGCGCCCGCGTGGTCTGGACCGACGAGCGTCTTGCGAGCGCAGCGAGCGCGAGGAGGGAAGACCACGCGAGGCCAGGCGCGCGAACCGCGCGAGCGAAGCGAGCGCAATTCAACACAGTTCGACGGAACCGGGGCAGTCGTGCGAGGATCGTGGGCGCAACGCGCGGAGTCGGCACTGGCGGGCCTGCTCCGCACGGCTGCCAATCCGCCGTAGTGTAATGGCAGCACCTCTGATTTTGGTTCAGATAGTTCAGGTTCGAGTCCTGGCGGCGGAGCAAGGGAGTTTCATGCCACAGCATCCATCGGTCGCGCGGACTTCCCCTCCCCCGACCGCGGTTGTTGTCCTCGCGGCCGGCGCGGGCACGCGAATGCGTTCCAAAACCCCCAAGGTTCTGCATTCTCTCGGCGGGCGCACCATGTTGGCGCACGCGCTCTACGCGGCGCAGACGATCGATCCGAAGTTCCTGGTGACGGTGGTCGGCCACGATCGGGAGAAGGTCTCCACCGCGGTCGCCGAGCTCGGTCTCGAGCTGGGACGCGATATCGACACCGCGGTGCAGGAGCAGCAGCTGGGTACCGGCCATGCGGTGCAGTGCGCGTTGACGCGCCTGCCCGAGGATTTCGACGGCGACATCGTCGTCACGGCGGCCGATGTGCCGTTGCTCGACGGGCACTCGCTGTCGGCGCTGCTCGAGGAGCATCGCAGCTACCCGACGAGGTCTGCGGTCACCGTGATGACCTTCATCCCGCCGGATGCGAACGGGTACGGGCGCATTGTGCGGGACGAGTCGGGCGAGGTGCTCGAGATCGTCGAGCACGCCGATGCCACGCCGGAGCAGGCGGCGATCACCGAGGTCAATTCGGGTGTGTATGCCTTCGATGCGGCTGTGCTGCGCTGGGCGGTGGCCCGGTTGAGCACCGAGAACGCGCAGGGCGAGCTGTATCTGACCGATGTGCTGCGGATCGCGCGCGAGAACGGCGATCCGGTGCACGGCGCGCTGATCGCCGATCCCACCAAGGTCACCGGTGTCAACGACCGGGTGCAGTTGTCGCGCGCCACGCGGGCGCTGAACCGCTACATCGTCGAGCGGCACATGCGGGCGGGCGTCACCATCGTCGATCCCGAGACCACCTGGATCGACACCGGCGTCGAGATCGGCCAGGACGCGGTCATCAGGCCGGGTGTGCAGTTGTACGGGCGCACTGTTGTCGGGGAGGACGCGGTGGTCGGGCCGGACAGCACGTTGACCGACGTCATCGTGGGTCCCGGTGCGCACGTGGTGCGCAGTCACGCCGAGTCGTCGAACGTGGGCGCGGGCGCGAACATCGGCCCGTTCGCCTACTTGCGGCCGGGCACCACGGTCGGGCGGGCGGGCAAACTCGGCGCATTCGTGGAGACGAAGAACGCCGACATCGGGGCACATTCGAAGGTGCCGCATCTGACGTACGTCGGTGATGCAACAATTGGGGAGCACAGCAACATCGGCGCATCGAGCGTGTTCGTCAACTACGACGGGGTTAAGAAACATCGAACCGTGGTGGGTTCCCACGTCCGTACCGGAAGCGACACTATGTTCGTGGCTCCGCTGACCGTCGGCGACGGCGCGTACAGCGCAGCCGGAACCGTCATCCGGCGCGACGTGCCGCCGGGCGCGTTGGCGGTGTCGAGCGGTGTGCAGAAGAACCTCGAGGGCTGGGTGCAAAAGCACCGTGCGGGCACGGCGGCGGCCGAAGCCGCGGCAGCGGCCTTGGAGAAATTGGCACTGGAAAACACAGCAACGGACCCTGGAACCTTTAAGGACGGCGACAAGTGATTCAAACCGACGTGCAGAAAAACCTGATGCTCTTCTCAGGTCGTGCGCACCCTGAGCTGGCCGAACAGGTCGCCAAGGAGCTCAACGTCCACGTCACCGGTGCCGACATCCGCGACTTCGCCAACGGCGAGATCTTCGTGCGTTACGAGGAGTCGGTGCGCGGCTGCGACGCCTTCGTCCTGCAGAGCAACCCCGCGCCGCTCAACCAGTGGCTGATGGAACAGCTCATCATGATCGACGCGCTCAAGCGCGGTTCGGCCAAGCGCATCACCGCGATCCTGCCGTTCTACCCGTACGCGCGTCAGGACAAGAAGCACCGCGGTCGCGAGCCCATCTCCGCGCGTCTGGTCGCCGATCTGCTCAAGACCGCCGGCGCCGACCGGATCATCACCGTCGATCTGCACACCGATCAGATCCAGGGTTTCTTCGACGGTCCGGTCGACCACATGCGGGCGCTGGGCCAGCTCGCCGAGTACGTCCGCGAGCACTATCCGCTGGACAACATCACCGTCGTCTCGCCGGACTCCGGGCGCGTCCGCGTCGCCGAGAAGTGGGCCGACTCGCTGGGCGGGTGCCCGCTGGCGTTCATCCACAAGACGCGCGATCCGCTGGTGCCCAACCAGGTCAAGTCGAACCGTGTGGTCGGTGAGGTGCGGGGGCGTACCTGCATCCTGATCGACGACATGATCGACACCGGTGGCACCATCGCCGGCGCCGTCAAGGTCCTCAAGGAAGACGGCGCGGGCGATGTCGTCATCGCCGCTACGCACGGTGTGCTCAGCAATCCGGCGGCCGAGCGGCTGTCGGCCTCCGGCGCGCGCGAGGTGATCGTCACCAACACGCTGCCGATCACCGAGGAGAAGAAGTTCCCGCAGCTCACCGAGCTGTCGATTGCGCCGCTGCTCGCCCGGACCATCCGTGAGGTGTTCGAAAACGGCTCTGTGACAAGCCTTTTCGACGGCAGCGCCTAGTTCTTACGATGTGATGGTGATCGGCGCACCCCTGCGGGTGCGCCGATCGTCGTTCGGGGTGTCGGGACGAAGTGCCATAGTTGGCACGTGTTCACCGGAATCCCGCTCGCCGCACTCGACTTCTACGAAGATCTGGAAGCCGACAATTCGAAAACGTTCTGGAACGCGCACAAGGATGTCTACGAGAGCGCGGTCAAGGAGCCCATCGCCGCGCTCGTCGCCGAGCTCGACGATTTCGGCCCTGCCAAGATCTTTCGGCCCTACCGCGACGTGCGGTTCAGCAAGGACAAGTCGCCGTACAAGACCGCACAGGGCGCGGTGGTGCACGTCGCCTCCGGTGGCGGCTACTACCTGCAGGTCAGTGCATCCGGACTGTACGTGGGCGGCGGCTTCTACGCCGGCTCACCCGAACAGATTGCGCGTTACCGCACCACCGTCGCCGACGACGTCCGCGGCCCCGAACTCGAAGCGATTCTGGCGCGCATACGCAAGGCCGGCCTCGAGATCGGCGGCGACAAGCTGAAGACCCGCCCCAAGGGCTACGACGCCGACCATCCCCGGATCGAGCTGCTCAAGCACAAGTCCCTCGTGGTCAGTCGAGATATCGGCGCACCGGAGTGGTTGCCCACCAAGCGAACTGCCAAGGAAGTCCGCAACACCTGGGAAACGATCCGCCCGCTCAACGAGTGGCTTGCCGCCGTCGTCGGCTGAGCGTCGCCGACAGCCGTCCGTGCGGCGTATCCACACCCGTCAGCCGAGCGTCTCGACCGTTATCGACGGGTATCGCTCGGCGAACTTGCGGTCCAACGTTGCCAGTGGCAGCGCGCCGGCCTGCGAGAATCCAGCGAGATAATCGTCGGTCCAGCGCTTGTGACTGGCGTCTGCGCGTGCGGAAAGCGCGCGCCACACCTGTTCGATGTTCGCCGGCTCGCTGCGCCAGTGAATACGCGGATCGGCCCGAAGCTGATCGACAACCCGCCAGGCGTCCGCACGGGTCACGACGTCCGGGCCCATGATCGCGGGGTTGGACAAGAGCCGAAGCAGGCCCATCTGCGTGACGCGGCACAAGTAGAGGTCCGTGGCCTGGTCGTCGAACCAGGCGGCCACGGCACGATGACGCGCGTGACCCGACCACACGGCGGCGAGCCACACACCGACATCCAGGAGCATCAACGAGTCCCGTACATCTCGATGTCGTCATCGGAGAGCGCCCGTGCGATCTGCTCGTTGGTGACGTCGACCTCGCCCCGACGACTCGATCCCACGAGCGGCAGCCGGACCTGGCCGGAGCCGTGCCGCTCGACCGGTTGATCCAACTCATGAGAGACCGCACGAGCGAAGAAGTCTTTCAAGGACTCACCGCGCGCCGCAGCGAACGCCTTTGCGGCGCGCATCAGATCGGCGGGGAGATCGACCGTTGTGCGCATAAAAACATATTAGCAGGCGGGCAACGAAACCCGAGGGTTATTCGGCGCGCGCGAGGGTGAGGGCGAAGCGCTGGTCGGGGTCGGTCCACACCTGCTGTACCGCGAATCCGGCGGCGGCGAGCTCGGCGGCCAGGCCGTCGGTGCGGAACTTCGCGCTGATCTCGGTGCGCATCTGCTCGCCTGCGGCGAACTCGACGGTGAGGTCGAGGGCGTCCAGGTGCACGGTCGCCGCGCGCGTCGCCTCCAGTCGCATCTCGATCCATTCGCTGGCCGAATCCCACAGGGCCACATGAGAAAACGCATCGACGTCGAAGTTCGCACCGAGCCGGTTGTTGAGCACGCGCAGCACGTTGCGGTTGAACTCGGCGGTGACACCGGCGGCATCGTCGTAGGCGGGCACCAACACGGCCGGGTCGATGACCAGACCGGCGCCGAGCAGCAAATGCTCGCCCGGCTCGAGCACCTCGCGCACGCCGGCCAGGAACTCGGCGCGCTCGTCGGGCACGAGGTTGCCGATGGTGCCGCCCAGGAACGCGATCATGCGCCGCCCGCCCCGCGGCAGGTTGTGCAGGGTGTCGGTGAAATCGCTGACCACGCCGTGAATGGCCAGCGCCGGGAATTCCGCACTCAGCTGCGCGACGGCGCCGCCCAGGGCGGCAACGGAAACATCTTGCGGCACATATTGTTCCAGCGAGCCGACCGATGTCAGCGCGGACAACAGCAGGCGCGTCTTGTCCGACGAGCCCGAGCCCAGCTCCACCAGGATTGCCGGCTGCGACGCCATGGCGATGTCGATGGCGTTGGCGCGCAACAGTTCGCGCTCGGTGCGCGTCGGAAAGTATTCCGGCAATTCGGTGATCTGCTCGAACAGTTCGCTGCCGCGCGCGTCGTAGAACCATTTGGGCGGCAACGATTTCGGCGTGGCGGTCAGCCCGGCGCGGGCGTCGGTGCGCAGCGCCTCGTCGAGATCGGCCTCGGACAGGTGCACTTCGAGCGTCGGGGTGGTCCGAGTGGTCATTGCACTCCTTCGATGGTGAGATATCCGGGTCGAGCCGTCACCACGCTGGCGTCCGGTATCGGCTGCCAGCGCGAATCGTCGTCGTAGGGTTCGGAGGACAGGATTGCGACGTCGTCGTCTACGAGCGCGTAGAGCGAGTGGTAAACCGTTGTCGCCCAGAGTGTTTGCCCATCACCGAGGAGCAGGTTCAGCCGCGCGGTAGGCGCCGCGGCGAGCACGTGCTGGACCACCGTACGCAGGGCGCTACGAGCTCGCGCGGAGCGCAGGGCGACGGGATCTCCAGCCGCAGCGTCCCCCGACACCGTTCGCGCCGGGGATGCATCGAGCGATGGGCTCGGGCGCACGGCGCGCGTCGATCCGGACGGCGGCGCGACGGGATGCGCCGTTGCGCCGGCGGTAGAGTGCGCGGCACGTCGATCGATCGTCGGCGGCACACTTCCCCAGCGCACAGCCGGCCCGCCCCGTTCGCGGTCGAGCAGTGGGGGGCGCACGATCCGGTCCGTCTCCGGCGCCGCGTCCGGCGCGGACTCGTCATCTGGAATAGCTTGCAGAAGAATCGATTTGAGCATCGCCCACAGCGCCGCGGAGTCCGTCAGCGCGTCCAATTCGCCGCCGGGCAGCACCGTGCGCCAGTCCGGCACCACGCCGTTGTGGCTGAACGCGAATCCGTCCGCGACGAACGGTGCGCACGCCGACCGCTCGACCGGCATGCCGACGGTGGCCGAGCGCACGGCGGCGAGCACGGCACCCGAGGAAATTTCCGACAGCACCTGGTCCACCGCCGGATCGGTCCAGATGGGCGCGGCGTTGCGGTAGCGCCGCAGCCCCGCCGATCCCCACCATGCCACGCCGAAGCCGTCGGCGTTGATGGTGCCGCCACCGCGCATCTCGCGTGGCGCCCACGACTGCGCACGCAACGAATGCGCACCGCGCACAACGGGATCCGATATGGCAACTGCCGGCCCGAGATAGCCCAGATGTCTACACATCAGACGCCCACCGAAGCCTCGTCGAATCGGCGGCGTACCCGTGGATCGGCGTGCATGCCGCTCCCCCGCAACGTATCGCCTGACACGGGCGACTCACCTCGCGCCCGACAAGGCCTCGCCTCGCCGCGAATGTCACCCCGCGCCCGAAGTATCACCCCGCGCCCCCAATTGCCGGCGCGAACCGACAAATCGGGGGCGAAGCGCCATCGGGCACCACCGACCCGGCCCGCAACCCACACGCCGACACACCCCGCGCCCGAAGTATCACTTCGCGCCCCCAATTGCGGGCGCTAACCGACAAACCGGGCGCGAAACGCCGCCACCCGACACGACCGTTCCGGGCACGCCGACGCCACGGACCGGTGTGCTCACAACTCGTCGGCGGAAACATCTCGGGCACAACGGAACCCGGCAAAGATCTGGCGCCGGACCGGGTGATCCCAATTGCGGAAGGTACCTCGGCACGCCACCGGGTCGGTGCCGAACGAGCCGCCGCGCAGCATCTTGTAGTCGCCGCCGAAGAACACCTCGGAGTACTCCCGATACGGAAAGGCTTCGAAACCGGGGTAGGGCAGAAACTCCGACGAGGTCCATTCCCACACATCGCCGACAAGCTGCTCGACGCCGAGCGGCGAGGCACCGGCCGGGTAGGCACCGACGGCGGCCGGCTCGAGGTGTGCTTGGCCCAGATTCGCTTGTACTGCAGTGGGTTCGGTGTCACCCCACGGATAGCGCCGGGATTCTCCGGTGGCCGGATCCCAGCGGGCGGCCTTCTCCCATTCGGCTTCGGTGGGCAGCCGCCGGCCGGCCCAGCGTGCGTAGGCATCGGCTTCGAACCAGCAGACGTGGACCACCGGCTGGTCCGGCTGCACGGGGACCATCTCGCCGAAGCGGCGCCGCCACCAGCGCCCGCCCGCGTCCTGCTCCCAGAACTGCGGCGCCACCAGCCCGGCCTCCTGGCGGTGCGCCCAGCCGCGTTCGGTCCACAGCTCGGGGCGCGTGTAGCCGCCCGCGGCGATGAACTGCGCGTACTGCGCGTTGGTAACCGGCACGGTGTCGATCGCGAATGCCGGCAACGACACTCGATGCGCCGGGCGTTCGTTGTCCAGCGCCCATGGGTCGTCGCTGGTGCCCATGGTGAATTCGCCTGCGGGAACGATGATCTCGCCGCCGACTGCGCGTCCGGCCGGTGCCGGCGGGGCATGCAGCACCTGCGGGCCCGTACGCAGCTGGTGGGTGGCCAGCATGGTCTCGTCGTGTTGCTGCTCGTGCTGGGCGATCATCGCGAACGCGAAACCGCTCTGCGTCAGGCGACTGCCCTGCAAGGGTGCGACGTCGAGCACGTCGAGGACCTTGGTACGCACCTGCGCCACGTACGAACGGGCCTCGGCCGGCCCGAGCAGCGGCAGCGCGGGCCGGTCTTTACGAGCGTGCTTGAACGCGTCGTAGAGCTCGTCGATGTCGCGGCGCACCGGCTCGCGGCCGCCCACGTCGCGTACCAGCCATAGCTCTTCCTGGTTGCCGATGTGCGCCAGATCCCACACCAACGGGCTCATGATGGCGGAATGCTGTGCCACCAAATCGTTTTCGTCCACGCAGTCGACCAGGCCGGCGGTGCGGGCGCGGGCTCGGGTCAGCACGGTGGCCAGTTCCGCACGCAAGTCGGACATGGTCGGTCCCTTCCGGTCGAATCGGTCGCTCATGCTGCCTCCTGAATGGGGGCGCGCCCGCGCCGGCAGCGCGCCGACGCCAGCGCCAAGGGCCGGGGCGCGGCGGTGTGCGCGGCGGCCAGCTTCAACAGTTCCTCTGCGGCACTGCGCAACTCGATGTCGTCGAGGCCGAACTGCGCGGCGTCCAGCCAGCGATCTGCGGTGGCCGCGGCGATGGTGGCGGCCTCGGCCACCACCTCCGGACTGCTCATCAGCGCTTCGACCGCGAGAATCGGTACGTCCCAGTGAGTTTGCGCATCGATGTAGCGCACCTCGAGGTGCCCGGCGGCGCGGACCGGCGGGAACAGGGTGGTGAGGTGGTAGTCCAGATCGTCGAAGGTGGGCCGGCGGCCGAGGGCATCGTCGAGCGCGCCGGAGATCCAGTCGGCAAACGTGGCCCCCTCCGGCGCTGCCCAATCCGTGCCGGGCGCGCCCACCACACAGAGCAGCGGCACGTCCAGCGCCCAGCGCGCGTACCCGTCGATGCCGCCCGCCACGGCGGTGCGCTGTGGATCCAGCTGCAGCCACGCCCGCATGCGCTGCGACGCCCAGGCGCCGGGCGGTGCCCCGTACATCGACGGCGAGCAGGCGAAGGCCGCCAGCAGCGCCGGGCCGATCGCGTTCAGGGCCTGCCAGCGCGCCCGGACCTCGGCCATGTCCGCGCCCGCGTCGACGCTGACCTGGGTGGCTGCGGTGTTGCACATCATCAAACGGCCGTAGGGCCCGATCCGGCAGAAACAGCTCTCCATCGTGGCGTAGCGCGGTAAGCGCAGAATGCGGGCCGCGGGACGCGCTGCGTCGGCGGCGGCGGGGATGAAGCGGATCGATTGCGTGGCAAGAAGTTTGCCGAGTTGGTGCGCATCCTTGCGGAGCGCGGCGCATACTTCGGCGCTGGATTCGAACGGGTGGGACGACAGTTCGATCTGACCACCGGGTTCGACGGTGACGCGGCTGCCGTGCGACAGCGGAGCTGCGGGAGAGGCGGAATTCAGGGACTTCGGCGCGTGGCGCCCGAGCGCGGTGGCAAGGGCATCGGGGGCGGGGCGCGAACAGTGGTCGTCGTCGCGGACGGTGAGCCACTCCAGTTCGGCACCGATCAACCGCGGTGGGCCCAGCTTGAAACAGACCCCGCCGACGTATGCCTCTGCGGCCGCCCGGGACGTGACCTCGCCTGCCATGACTACCTCCACTGCTCGGGAGCTATAGAGCGATGCTAGACACAACCACCGACAAGTTCTCGAAATAGCAGGTCAGTGCCCCTCGGCGGAAAATCGGCGGCGCGTAACCGGTCGCCCGGCGGTAACGTCGCGTCCGTGCTGGACCTCGACCGCGTGCGCCGCGACACCCCGGGTTGCCTGGACAAAGTGTTCACCGACAGCGCCGGCTCGTCGTTGCCGCCGCAGGTGGTGCTGGACACCATGCGCGGCCACCTCGAACTCGAAGCCACGATCGGCGGCTACCGCGCTGGCGCCGAGCGGCTCGGCGAGCTTGCGGCGGTGAAGTCGTCCATCGGGCGGCTCATCGGGGCCGACGCCACCTCCATCGCGCTGAGCGACAGCGCAACTCGCGCATGGTGCGACTTCTTCTATTCGATCCCGCTCGGGCCCGACGATCGCGTGCTGATCTCCGAGTCGGAGTATGCCGCGACGGCGATCGCCGCGTTGCAGCGCACCCGCAACGTCGACGTGGTGCCCAGCGACGCCACCGGACAGATCGACCTCGACGCACTGGAGCGGATGCTCGACGAGCACGTCAAAGTCGTCTCGGTAGTCCACATCCCGACCAACAACGGCCTGGTGAACCCGGTCCGTGCGGTGGCCGAGAGGGCACATGCCGTCGGTGCCCTGGTGTTGCTGGACGCGTGCCAGTCGGTCGGCCAGGTCCGGGTGAACGTGGCCGAGTTGGACGTGGATGCGCTGAGCGCGACCGGTCGCAAGTGGCTGCGCGGTCCGCGCGGCACCGGCTTTCTGTATGTGCGTCCGGACTTGATCGAGCGGATCGAGCCGCACGTGCTCGACCTGCACAGCGCCGAGTGGACCGGGCCTAGCGAGTTCCGGATCGCGGCCGACGCGACCCGTTTCGAGATGTGGGAGTGCGATGTGGCGGCGCGCCTCGGGCTCGGCGCCGCCGTCGACTATCTGCTCGAACTCGGTCCCGAGGACGTGTTCGACGCGGTCGCCGAGCGCGGCGCTCGGCTGCGCGCGCAGCTCGCGCCGACGGCCACGGTGCGCGACATCGGCGCCCGCAAGGGCGGGATCGTGACGTTCACCGTCGACGGCATCGCACCGGTCGACATCCGGGACCGGCTGGCGGCCCGTGGCGTGACGGTGACCGTGAGCCACCGGTCCTCGACGCTGCTGGACATGACCCACCGCGGCCTGGACTCGGTGGTGCGCGCCTCTCCGCACTACTTCGTTTCGCACGCGGACCTGGACCGATTCGCCCACGCGTTGTCCGAGGTCGTTGCGGAATCGGAGTGAATCTTCACTGAACAAACCGCCCGCCCGACGTGCACCCCGGTTGGCTTCTGCTAGGGTGTACGGGTTGTCTCGGCGAGGGTGAACCCTCACCGTAATCGACGCGACGACGGCTCCTTGGGCCGTCCGCGCGTGCGTCCGGACGAGACTACCCAGCCGATACCGATCGAAACGCAGGAGCCGATTTCACATGTCTGACGTCAACCGCCTCGAAGCTGTCGTGCGCACCGAGTTCGGCAAGGGCGCAGCTCGCCGTACCCGCAGCGCCGGTCAGGTTCCGGTCGTGTTGTACGGGCACCAGACCGAACCGCAGCACCTGGCCGTCAACACTCGTGAGTTCGCCGCGGTGCTGCGTGAGAACGGCACCAACGCCGTGCTCACCCTCGACATCGCCGGCAAGCAGCAGCTCGCGCTGACCAAGTCCGTCGTGGTGCACCCGGTCAAGCGCTACATCGAGCACGCCGACCTGCTGGTCATCAAGAAGGGCGAGAAGGTCACCGTCGATGTCCCCGTCGTCGTGATCGGCGACCCGGCGCCCGGCGGCCTGGTCAACCAGGACGCCAACACCGTGTCGGTCGAGGCCTCCGCCCAGTCCATCCCGCAGCAGATCGAGGTCTCGGTCGAGGGTCTGGAGCCGGGTACCAACATCTTCGCCGGTCAGCTCGAACTGCCGAAGGGCGTCACCCTGATCGCCGACCCCGAACTGATGATCGTCGGTGTCACCGTCCCGCAGGCCGAGGAGCCCGCCGCCGACGAAGCCGCCGAGGGCACCGAGGCCGAAGGTGAAGCCGAGGCGCCGGCCGAGGAAGCCGCCGCGGAGTAACCGTGTCTGCAGCCCTCGTGGTGGGGCTCGGCAACCCCGGGCCCCAGTACGAAAAGACAAGGCACAATATCGGTTTCGTCGTCGCCGATGCGCTCGCCGGGCGGATCGGCGGACGTTTCTCGACGCACAAGCGCTCGGGTGCCGACATCGTGCAGGCCCGGCTGGGCGACCGTCAGGTGATTCTCGCCAAGCCGCGCTCGTTCATGAACCTCTCCGGCAAGCCCGTTGCGGCGCTGGCGAAATTTTTTTCCGTCGAACCGGCCGACATCGTCGCCGTGCACGACGAACTCGACCTCGATTTCGGGGTGCTGCGGCTCAAGCTGGGCGGCGGCGAGGGTGGCCACAACGGGCTGCGGTCGATGTCGCAAGCGTTGGGCACCAAGGACTATCACCGCGTGCGCGTCGGTATCGGCCGTCCGCCCGGTCGCCAAGACCCGGCCGACTTCGTGCTGAAGCCGTTCTCGGCGGTGGAGCGCAAGGAGATCGACGTGGTGGTCGAAGAGGCCGCCGACGCCGTCGAGCTGCTGCTGCGCGTCGGCCTGGAGACAGCGCAGAACGACGTGCACCGCCGCTGAGCGGAGGCCAGGTCCGGACCGGCGCCGAGCCGCACGCTGGGCTGCCGGATCGAATCACGCAATCGGAAACCGGAATCGACAACGCTACGGCAACCGCCCGTTCACCGGCCCTGGTTCGACTGTCCGCATGACGATCACCACTGAAGGCACCGCATCGGACCGCCGCATTGCCGAACTGAAGGCCGTTTTCGCTCGAGGCGTCGACGAGGGCCTCGGTGTCGGCGCATCGCTGGGCATTCGCCTCGAGGACGTCGAGCCCGGCAAAACGGTCTACTACCTGGACCCGAACCCGGCCACCGTCAACGCCATGTTCACCGTCCACGGCGGCGTGCTCGCCACCCTGATGGACACCGCGATGGGCAGTGCGCTGTACACCATGCTCGCCGACGGCCACGCCTACACCACCCTCGAACTGAAGGTGAACTTCATCCGCGCCGTGCCGATCAACGGCTCGCGACTCACGTGCCGCGCCAACACGATTCACGTGGGACGTACCACCGGCACGTCCGAAGCCAAGATCACCGACGCCAACGGCAAGCTGATCGGTCACGGCACGTGCACCATGATGATCTTCACCGCGCCCGACTACCAGGGTCCGCGCACCCAGGATCAGCTCAAGTAGGACGTTGCGCTGCAGCGGGATTCGCCAGGCGTGCCGAATCCCGCCGCACCCCGCCGACACGCCGAATCCGCCCGGCAGGATCGCTGCCGGGCGGATCGCGTTGTGCGGAATCTAGATCGCTCTGCAGGACTGCAGGAATCGGGCCAGCTCGTCGACGCGCTCGGTGCGGGCGTCGACGGCGCGATCGATCACCCGGATCAGGTGGTCGTAGGACTCGGTGTGGTCGTAGGACGCCACATCCGCGATCTTCAGCGCCCAGCGCCAGTAGCCGCGCATGGTGTCGGCCAACGGCATCCGGAAACCCGCGATCACGTCCCGGATCGGATCGATCACCGAATCACCGTGGGTCCGAACATATTTTCCGACGACATCGGCCATGAAGGTGAAGTGCCGCGCCTCGTCGCGCGAAAGCCGTTGCAGCACCGCACCGAGCACCGGGTCACCGACGACGTCGCGCAGGTGCTGATAGTAGATCTGGGTGGCCTTCTCCTGCACCAGCGCGTAGGCGAAGAACTGCACCGGATGGTCGTAGGGCAGGTCGAAGCTCTTCTGCCCCTCGATGGCGAGTTCCTCACGCAGCGAACCGATTTCGGAAATCCCGGAGGCGACCTGATAGCGCGTCAGGGCGCGGGCGTGAGTGTCCTCCTCGCTCGCCCACCGCACCGTGAAGTGGTAGAGCTCGCGATTGTGGACGAACGTCTCGCGGTCCACCGTGTCGTCCACCGGGAAGTACCGGTGGTAGACGTCGAAGTAGCCGGGCAGGTGATCCTCGATCAGGGTCACGAACCGCACCGCGGACTGTTCGCCCTCGGTGAGGCGCCCGGCGTCCGCGGCGTCCCAGTCGAACGCGGTCTCCACATCCCACCCCCGCGCGGCGGGGGTGGCAGCCATGTAGCTGTCGACGGCGTCTGCGACGTCGGCAGCCGAAATCAGTTGGCTCATCGTGAGTTCCGGCAAGTCAGCGCGTAATGCTTGGTGGTGTAACCCCAGCCGGCGTTGGCCACCTCGAGATAGCGGCGCAGCTTGGCCGCCAGACCTGGTTCGCGGGCGTCGAGCTCGTCGGCGGCCTGGTCCACGTTGGCGATCCAGGCCTCGATGGTGCGCCAGTAGTGCTCGGTGAGATCGTCGACGGCGATCACCGAGAAGCCGGCACGTTCGGCGCCGGCCACCAGCTCCGACAGCGGGCGCATGTCACCCCAGCCGAAGATCGCGTCCCGCACGAAATCCGTGCCTTCCCTCGTGTCGAAAGCCTTGTACGCCTGCGTGTTCCGGAAACAGCTTTCGGACACGTACAGGTGCCCGCCCTTGCGCAGCACGGCCTTCGCCTTGCCGAACACGGTGTCCAGGTCGGGCATGTGCACGATCGAGCCGAGCATCGAGACGGCGTCGAAGCTGCGCGGGGCCAGCTCCATCTGTTCGAAGTGGCCGACCTGGGTCCGGACCCGGTCCGCGACGCCCAATTCGGTTGCGCGCTCTGCGATGTACTCGTGCTGGCGCGGCGCCGGGCTGACACCCATGACGTCACAACCGAATTCGCGCGCGAAGAACAGGATCAGCGAACCCCATCCGCAGCCGATGTCGAGCACCCGCTCGCCGCCCTGCAGATCCAGCCGGCCCGCGACGAAGCGCAGCTTGTGCTCCTGCGCCTGCGCGAGGGTGTCGTCCTCGGACAGGTACAGCGCAGAGCTGTACTTGCGCAACGGATCCAGGAACGCCCCGAAGATGTCGGGGTCCAGATCGTAGTGCTGGTTGGTGTTCGCGACTGCGGTGGTCACTGCTCGTCCAGGGCCCGGCTGACGACGCGCACGACGTCGTTGAGCGTCGACATGCCGAAGACGTCCTCGTCCTCGAGCTCGACGTCGTAGGTCTTCTCGATCTTGGCGATCATGCGCAGCACCCGCACCGAGTCGACGCCGGCCATGCCGCGCAGGTCCGCGTCGGCAGCGAGTTCGCTCGGCTCGACACCGATTTCGGCGGCGGCGATACCGGTGACAGTGGTCAGGATGTCGTCGAGTGCGGTGGTCATTGTGGAACTCCGTTCACGTAGACGCCGTTGGCGATGGCGTGGGTAAGGGCTGCGACCTCGTCGTCGCGGAGGGTGATCTTGTTGCGGACGTCGTGCATCGAGAACGGCTGGTAGCTGGCGGTCGAGGACGCGCATACCTGGTCGTCGGAATCGAGGATTTCGGAGGAGGCGTGGATCAGTTCGCGGTCGCCGCGCGACAGCTTCGCGATGCAGCGGTACTCGCTGCCGATGAGCAGCGGAGTGATGTAGCGGGTGCGGGCCGACACGGTGAAAGCCGGTGTGCGCTTGGTCAAGACGATGAGATTGCCCATCACCTCGTCGCAGATCACCCCGACCAGTCCACCGTGAACGATGCCCGGGTAGGACTCGAAGCGCCGTTCGAGCCGGAACGTGGCCTGCAGGCCGTCACGGTGCGGAGCGAGATCCAACTGCAGCCCGTTCGGGTTGTGCGGCGAGCATCCGAAGCAGCGGTAATCCTCGATCACCGACCAGGGGACGTTCATTCCAGGGCCTCGGCGAGGGCCCGGCGCACCTTGGCGTTGGTGCTCAGGTCCAGCCCGGTGATGCTGCCGAAGGTCTTGCGCACCTTGTTGTGCAGCACGTCCAGTTCGCCGTCGGCGGCGACCTGTTCGAGGAACAGGTCGAATCCGGTGTCGATGGTGGCGTGGTCGCCGACCTCGGCGATGCCGGACTTGAAGGTGCTCACCGGGTGCTTGATCTTGGCCTCGGAGCTGTACACGTACAGCGTCTCCAGCACGGACGGCAGCTCCTCGGCATGCTTGGCCAGCCGTTCGGTGCAGTAGTGGATGAACTCGCGGGCGTGGCCGGCCTCGTCGCGGCTTGCGTTGAGCAGCAAGTCTTTCAGCACCGGCTCTTTGACCCAGGCGGCGACGGCGCGGTACACGTGGTTCACGGTGAGCTCGGAGATGATGTTGGTGGCCAGGGTGGCCGACGGGGTGGTGCCCGGCGCGTACGGTTCGCGCATCGCGTCCACGGCCTTGCTGTCCACGTCGTCGCCGACGGCCTGCAGCCAGGCCCGGAATGCGTAGTGGTGCTGGACTTCCTGGTAGCCCCAGACCACGGCGAACACCGAGAAGTCGTAGTCGTCGACGAACTCGTTGAGGAATCCGTGAACGGCGGCAATGACATTCGACTCGCCCATGGTCGCGCTCTTGGCGAGCGTGATGTACTCCGGCTCGACCAGCGAGCGGTCGATGCCGTCGAGGTCCAGGTCGGACAGGCACCAGTGCCCGCGCTCGTAATGCTTGAAGACGTCGAAGCTGTGCATGGTGAATCCCTTCGGACAGTGCTGGTTTCAGCGGGCGGCGAGTTGGCGGGCGGCCAGGCGCTGGATCTTGCCGCTGCTGGTGCGCGGGATCGCGCGTGGCGCGACCAGGTGCACCGAGAGTGCGGTGACACCGAGTTCGGCGGTCGCCCGGTTGGTGATCTCGGCAACGAGATCGTCACTGGGCGAATCGGTTTCGACCAGCAGCAGGATGTGGTCGTCGGCGGCGACGGCGGCACAGCGGCCCTTGTAGGCGAACTCGCGCACCGCGGCCTCGACGTCGGTCGGGTAGAAGTTGGCGCCCCGCACCACGATCATTTCCTTGCAGCGGCCGGTGACGAACAGCTCGCCGCCGCGCAGGTAGCCGAGATCACCGGTGTGCAGCCACTCCCCCGTCGGTGCCCCGCCGAGGTAGCCGGCGGTCACCGACGGTCCCTGGATGAGAATCTCGCCGACCTCGCCATCGGCTATATCCCGCGTCTCGAATGCATCCGGGGCCGAGTGTGCTACCAGGGCGGAGATATCGTCCGAATCCCGCCGTGACGACACACTCGGCGCGATGCGAACCCGCATCCCGGGAACGGGCACGCCGACCGAGGCAATTGCGCGGGAGTCGGGTGATCCGGGTTCCACGCGCACCGCGATCCGGGCTTCGGCGAGCTTGTCGCGGTCCACCCACTCGAACCGCGGTGCCCGCCCGAGCGGCGGAAACGTCACGGCCAGCGTGGCTTCCGCCATGCCGTAGACCGACAACAGCGTCGACGGCGCGAAGCCGGCGGGCTCGAAATGGTTCAGAAACGCCTGCACCGACTCCGCGCGAATCTGCTCCGCGCCGTTGAACGCCACCCGCCAGTGCCGCAGATCCAGCTCCGCCGGATCCTCGACGGCGCCGACGAGCACGTCGTAGCCGAAGTTGGGCATGGCCGTGATGGAGCACCCGGATTCGGCGAATTCCCGTAGCCAGCGTTCCGGGTTCTTGATGAACGTGGTGGGCGACCAGACATGCGCCGGGATGCCGACCATGATCGCCGACAGCGTGCCGAACAAACCCATGTCGTGGAACAGCGGCAACCAGAAGCCGCCACCGCCGTCGTTGGACGTCAGCTGGATCGCCTCGCGGATGGCCATCAGCCCCGCGCTCACGTTGCCGTGGGTCAGCCGCACGCCCTTGGGCGTGGACGTACTTCCGGAGGTGAACTGCACGATCGCCAGGTCGTCGGGCATGATCGTCGGCAATTTCGTTGTGTGCGTGTCCAGTTCGCCGGAGGCACCGTCGGGCTGGGCGCACAGCTCGTCCAGCGGCAGCATCCGGACACCCGGAATCTCCAGCCCCGCAAGCAGACTCGCGAAGCGGGGCGACACCAGCACGGTGCGCATCCCGGCCGCCTCTGCGATCGCCGCCAGCCGGCGCGGATAGGCGGCGGCCTGCGCGGCACCGGCCGGCAGCGGCAACGGCGCTGCCGCCGCGCCAGCGTAGAGCACACCGAACAACGCCGACAGAAAGTCGCCGTCGTTGGGGCACAGCACCCCGACCGGCTCGCCACGGCGCACACCCTCATCGATGAGCGCCGCGGCAAGATCCTTTGCCCGACCGATCAATTCGGCATAGCTGCACGAGCCCGGATGGAAGTGCGCGCGCTGCTGCGGGAAGCGCGCCAGCACCTCCTCGAGCGCCGCGGTCAGCGTCGGCGCGATCGGCTCGACAGCCGCGCCGGATGTGTCTGCCGGACTCGGCACACCATTCGGTTCGCGCGCACTCATGACAACCGCACCGGAAGCGAGGCGGGACCGCGCATCGATACCTGGACCCGGTACTCCGGCTCCAGGTCGAGCACCTCGAAATGCGGTGTTCGGCGCAGCAGTTCGGCGAACAGCACCTCGCTCTGCAGGCGTGCCAGCGGCGCGCCGACGCAGAAGTGCGGGCCGTGGCTGAAGGCGAGGTGCTTGGCGGCACCCTTGCCCGGGGCGTAGCGCGTCACATCGAGCGAGTCCGGGTTCTCGAACGCCTGCGGATCCCGGTTGGCGGAGGCCACCAGCAGGATGAACCCGGTGCCGCGCGGGTAGTCCCGGCCGGCCAGCGAAACGTCTTGCATGGCAACGCGAGTGGGGAACGGCACCGGGGTGTCGAAGCGCAGGAATTCCTCCACCGCGGCGCCCGCCAGCGACGGATCCTCGCGCAGCAGCGCGTGCTGCGCCGGATTGCGGCCCAGCGCAAGGATTCCCGAGGCGATGAGGTTCATCGTGGTCTCGTGCCCGGCGATGAGCAGCAGCACGCCCATGTCGGAGAGTTCCTTCAGCGACAGGTCGGTGCCGGTGATCAGCTTGCTCAGCAGGTCGGTGCCCGGCTCGGCGCGACGGCGCTCGATGAGGTCGGCGAAGTATTCGGCGAACGCACCGACAGCCTCGGCGCGAGCCTGCTTCTCGGCGTCGGACAGCATGGCATCCGGGTCCAGGCCGCGGCTGATCTTGCTCGCCCACACGCCGAACCGGTCCTGGTCGGTCTGCGGGATACCCAGCATGTTGCAGATCGTGGTCAGCGGCAGCCGGTAGGCGATGTCGACGACGTCGATCTCGCCGGCGGCGTTGTCCAGCAACGTGTTTGCCGTGACGACCACCTCCTCGCGCAGTTTCGCGATGGCGCGCGGGGTGAACGCGGGCGAGACCATGGCACGCAGCCGGGTGTGGTCCGGCGGGTCCATCAGCAGGAACGAACCGGGCAGCGTGTGCGGGTCGACTCCGGGGCGGAACGGGTTGATGCCGCTGAAGTAACCGTGCCCGTAGGCGGGATCACCGAAGATGGCGTCGCAGTCGGCGTAGTGGGTGACGATGTTGATGCCGGGACGCACCTCGTGCACTCGGCCGGCGCCGCGCAGCGCGCGGTACACCGGCGCCGGATCGGCGCGGTTCTCGACGGCGAACGGATCCAGGGTCGCGGTCATGACATGGCCTTGAAGCGGGTGGGCAGCGCGGCCAGGCCGCGCACGATCAGGTTCTGTTTGTACGGCGGGCGGTCGGTCAGCACTTCCATCACGTCGACCCGCTGGACCAGCTCCGCCAGCAGCAGCTCCATTTCGAGCAGCGCCAGTGGGGCGCCCAGGCAGTAGTGGATTCCGAGGCTGAACGCGAGGTGCTTGGTGGCCGGGTTCTTGCGGTCGTGGTAGCGGGTGACGTCGAGCGTCTCGGCGGTTTCGCCGAACACGCGCTCGTCGCGGTTGCCCGAGTTGATCAGCACGACGACCCCGTCGCCTTCGGCGAATTCTTCACCGCCGAGGGTCATCGGGATCTTCGCCGAGCGGGTGGTCATCTGCACCGGCGGCTCCCAGCGCAGCAGCTCCTCCACCGCGCTCGGGATGTACTCCGGGTGGCGCTTGAGCAGCTCGTACTGCTCGGGATGGCGCATCAGCGCGAGCAGGCCGCTGCCCACCAGGTTGACCGTGGTCTCGTGGCCGGCGACCACGGTGGTGATGCAGGTGGCCAGCAGCTCGGTCTCGGTGAGCACGTCGCCCTGGTCTTCTACGGCCGCCAGCGCGCTGAGCAGGTCGTCGCGCGGATCGACCTTGCGGGCGTCGATCAGCTCCCGGAAGAACGCCATGAACTCTCGCGACGCCCGCGAGCGCGCCTCGTGCGCCTCCGGCGTCATCAACGGATCGGGGTCGAAGCCGCGGGCCAGATCCTGGCTCCAGCGCTGCACGTCCGCGTGCGCGGCGGCCGGCACGCCGACCAGCTCGCACACGATGGTCAGCGGCAGCGGGTAGCCGATCACCTCGAGCAGATCGAATTCGCCTGCGTCCAAAGCTTTGTCGACGAGTTCGGTGACCAGCTGCGCGATCCGCGGGCGCAGCTGCGCCACCAGGCGCGGGGTGAACGCCTTGGACACCAGGTTGCGCAGCCGGGTGTGGTCCGGCGGATCCATCCACAGGAACGAGGTGGGCATCTCGTGGGCGGCGTCCTCGGCCGAGATGCTGGGGTGCATCTGCGCGGCCTCGTCGGCGTGGCTCCAGTTGTTGCTCTGCAGAATTGCCGCACACTCGGCGTACCGCGTCACCAGGCGCAGGCCGAGCGGAGTGGTATGAATCGCCGCCTGTTCGCGCAATTCCCGAATCGGGGTGTACGGGTCGTGCCGCCCGTCGGCGGGCAGGAAAAGCCGGGCCAGTGGACTGGGTGCCGTCTCGGAATTCATGAATTGGACAACAACAGCGGACTGTGGCGAATTCGTGAATGACCAGTGAATGAAAGTGCGCCGCGATGGGGCGATAGGAGCTACCGATATTCGACGCCTGTCGATGCGCGGTGCGCCGACGATCAGCCAGGTGGAAGCCAGCGCGCCTGAGAAAGCCCAGCACACCTCGCACGCCATCGTCATCGGGACCGGCGTGGCCGGCCTGCTCGCGGCGGGTGCCCTCACCCGACACTTCGACCGCATCACCCTGCTCGAACGCGACACCCTCAACGGGGCCGAGATCCGCCGCGGCATCCCCCAGGCCCGGCATCTGCACGGCCTGATGGAGGGCGGGCGCGCCATCATGGAGCAGCTCTACCCCGGCCTCACCGACGAGATGGTCGCGGCCGGCGCGCCCACCACGCACGTGCTCAGCGGCTCACGCTGGTACCTGTCGGGGCTGCGCGCCAAGCCGACCGAAACCGGCCTGACGACGCTGCTGGCCAGCCGCGCACTGCTCGAGTACGGCCTGCGCACGCGGGCTGCGGCGCTGCCCGGCGTGCAGATCGTCGAACAGACTGTCGTCAACGGTCTCGTCGTCACCGACGGGCGGGTGACGGGCGTGCAGACGGCCACCGGCACCGTGGCCGCCGACCTGGTCGTGGACGCCACCGGGCGCGCCTCACGTACCCCGGATTGGTTGCGCGCCAACGGGTTCGAAGCACCCGACGAAGACAGCATCGAGGTCGACCTCGGATACGCCTCGCGCACCTACGTGCACCAGCCCGAACACCTCGACGGACAGCTCGGCGTGGTGGTGTCCACCATGGCCGGGCGCCGCGGCGGCGGCGCGATCGTGCTGGAGGGTGGGCGCTGGCACGTCACCCTCGGCGGCATGCTGGGCGACCACCCGCCCACCGACCACGAGGGATTCACCGCGTTCGCCGCGACGCTGCCCGTCGGCGACATCCACCGCATCATCACCGACGCCGAGCCGATCGACGACCCGGTGCCGCACCGGTTCCGCGGTTCGCTGCGCCGCCGCTACGAGAACGTCGCCGGTCCCGAGGGCCTGGTCGTGCTGGGTGACGCGCTGTGCAGCTTCAACCCGCTCTACGCCCAAGGCATGACGGTCGCCGGGCAGCAGGCGCTGGCCCTGGATGCCTGCCTGCACGCCGGCCGCGACGATCTGCCCGCCCGCTTCTACGCCGCCGCGGCGCGCTACGTCGACGTCGCGTGGCGGATGTCGACCGGCTCGGACCTCAACCACCCTGGCGTCGAAGGCGAGCGGCCGCTGCGCCAGCGGGTGCTGTCGGCCTATGTGTTGCGCGCCCATCGCGCCGCCCACGTGGACGCGAAAGTCGCACGCACGTTCATGCGGGTCGCGAATTTGGTGGACGGACCGGAAAATCTGCTGAAACCGGAAATGATCGCGCGCATTCTGTGGCATTCCTCCCGAGTTGCGCCGCTGCCGGCGAATTCGACCGAAGAAACACGTAACTCGATGGTAACCGGAGTGAAATCGTGAATACCGAATCCGGTGTTTTGACGCCGGTGCAGCAGGCCGTCATCGACGCCGTCTCGCCGTTGCAGCGGCACAACCCGTACGACGCGTATGCAGTGCTGCGCGCCAACGGCCCGTTCATCCCCGGCCCGCACGACACCCACTTCGTGCCCTGCTACGAGCAGGCCGCAGCGATCCTGAGCGACCCGCGCTGGAGCCACGCCGAGGAACCGGAGCTGCTGCACCCCGACAGCGACGTCGAGCTGCCCGGCTCGTTCCTGTGGATGGAACCGCCGGACCACACCCGCCTGCGCGGGCTGGTGAGCAAGGCGTTCACCGCCCGGCGCATCGAGGGTATGCGTTCGCGCACAGTGCAATTGGTCTCCGACAGCCTCGACAAGATGCTCGCCGCCGGCGACTCCGACGTCGTCGAGGAACTGGCCTACCCGATTCCACTCACGCTGATCTGCGAGTTGCTCGGTGTACCCGCCGACGCGCACGATCACGTGCGCCAGATCTCGCACGGCATCGCGCGCGGCCTGGACCCGGACCTGTTGCTCTCGCCCGACGAGCTCGCCGAGCGCACCCGCTGCGTCAACGCCTTCCTCGAGTTCTTCGGCGAGCTCACCGCGCAGCGCCGCAAGGACCCGCGCGACGACCTGATCACCGCGCTGGTCAGGGCCGACGACGACGGTGCCCGGCTCACTCCCAACGAGCTGCTCGGCACGCTGCTGATCCTCGTCGTCGCCGGCCACGAGACCACCGTCAACCTGATCGCCAACGGCGTACTCGCGCTGCTGCGCAACCCCGCCGAGTTCGACCGGTTGCGCGCCGAACCCGCGCTTGCCGACGTGGTGCCCGACGAGATGTTGCGCTACGACGCGCCCGTGCACCTCACCACCCGCACCGCGCACGCCGAAATCGAGATCGCCGGAAGGACTTTCGCGCCGGGCGAGGCCGTCATCGTGCTGCTCGGCTCGGCCAACCGCGATCCGGCGGCCTTCCCCGACGCCGACCGGCTCGACATCGGCCGCTACGCGCGCGGCGCCAACAAGCACCTCTCGCTGGGCCTGGGCCTGCACTACTGCCTGGGCGCGCCGCTGGCCCGGCTCGAGATGGCCGAGGTGATGCGCGCGTTCGCCACCCGCGTCACCGGCATGACCCTGCTCGAGGAACCGCCGTACCGCCCCAACCAGGTGGTGCGCGGCATGAGCGAACTCCGCGTCCGATTGGAAGGCAAATGAGCATCACCGCCGAGCTGTTCACCCCCGCCCACCACGCCGACCCGTACCCGCTCTACCGCAAGCTGCGTGACGAAGGTCCGCTGCTGGACTACCGATTGGGCGATGTCCCGCTGACCCTGGTGACCCGCTACGCCGAGTGCGCCGAGGTGCTCACCGGAAACGACTGGGGCCACGGCTATTCCGCGGGCATCAGCCCGTTCCGGGACGGCGCGGCGGCGATCCCCGGTTCGTTCGTCCGGATGGACCCGCCCGAGCACGGCAAGTACCGCGCACTCGTCAGCAAGGCGTTCACCCCGCGCGCCGTCGCCGACCTGGTGCCGGTGGCCACGGGCGTCGTCTCCGATCTGGTCGACAAGGCCGTGGCCGCCGGCCGCTTGGACGTGCTCAACGACTTGGCGGTGCCGCTGGCCGTCGCGATCATTCCGGGCCGGCTGCTCGGCGGTGACGTTGCCGACGGACCGCTGTTCCGGGCCTGGCAGCTCGCGATCGCGCACGGCAGCGACCCCGACGCGCTGCTGTCGCCGGACGTGATCGCCGCACGCGGCACCGCGGCCATGGAGTGCCTCGGTCACTTCGCAAAACTCATTGCCGCCAAGCGAGTTTCGCCGACGCCGGATCTGCTCAGCGACCTGGTTGCGGTGCGCGACCGCGACGGCGTCATCGAAGAGCCCGAGCTGTACGGGCTGTCGCTGCTGCTGCTGGTCGCCGGGATGGAGACCTCGATCAACCTGATCGGCAACGGCATGCTGGCGTTGCTGCGCAATCCGGCCCAGCTGGCGCTGCTGCGCGAGCAGCCGGAGCTGATCGCGCCCGCGCTCGACGAGATGTTGCGCTACGACGCGCCCACCCAATTCACGATCCGGGTTGCGTTGCAGGACACCGTGGTCGGCGATCGCGAGTTCAAGCGCGGGTCCGGCGTGATCGTCATGACCGCGTCGGCCAGCCGCGACGAACGCGTGTACGACAACACCGACGCCTTCGACGTCACCCGGTACGCCGGGCGCAATCCGGCCCGCAAGCACCTCGGGTTCAGCCTCGGATTGCACTACTGCGTCGGCGCCCCCGTCGCGCGCATCGAGGCCGAGGCGGCGTTCCGGACCCTGCTCGAGCGGACCTCGGACATCACCCTCGACGTTCCCGACGTGGAGTACCGGCCCAGCCTGATCCATCGCGGCATCCGAGAGCTGCCGGTGCGCCTGCACCCGGCCTGACCGATCGGGCCCCCATCGGTCCGCATGAATGGCACCATCCGTCCCGCTGAGCGAACGAATGGTGCCATTCATCCGGAGCACGCGGCGCGGGCACAGGGATGAATGGGGACATTCGTTCGATGCCGGTTCATTCCGCTGTACCGGGCGCTCGGGGCCAGGCGGAGTGCCGGTAGAATCGACGGGTTGTCCGCACCGAAAGGATGCTCCGCCGTGCTCGTTGAAGAGGTCGCTCGACGACGCACCTTCGCCGTCATCTCGCATCCCGACGCGGGTAAGTCCACGCTCACCGAGGCGCTTGCGCTGCACGCGCGGATGATCTCCGAGGCCGGCGCCATCCACGGCAAGGCGGGGCGCAAGTCCACCGTCTCGGACTGGATGGAGATGGAGAAGGCGCGCGGCATCTCGGTGAGTTCGACTGCGCTGCAGTTCAATTACCACGACCACGTGATCAACCTGGTGGACACCCCCGGTCACTCGGACTTCTCCGAGGACACCTACCGGGTGCTCACCGCGGTCGATGCCGCGGTCATGCTGATCGACGCCGCCAAGGGCCTGGAGCCGCAGACGCTGAAGCTGTTTCAGGTGTGCCGCCACCGCGGCATCCCGGTCATCACGGTGATCAACAAGTGGGACCGTCCGGGCCGCACGCCGCTGGAACTGCTCGACGAGATCGCCGACCGGATCGGGCTGACGGCGACGCCGGTGTTCTGGCCGGTCGGCATCGCGGGCGACTTTCGCGGGCTGCTGCGGCGCGGCGCCGACGGTGCGCCCGTCGAGTACATCCGGTTCACCCGAACCGCGGGCGGCGCGACGATTGCGCCCGAGGAAATCCTGCCCGCCGAGGCGGCGGCGGCTCGCGAGGGCGATGCCTGGGAAACCGCGGTCGAGGAGAGCGAATTGCTGTCGGCGGCCGGGCAGGACCACGACCAGGAACTGTTCCTCGCCGGCCAGACCTCGCCGGTGATCTTCGCGTCCGCAATGCTGAATTTCGGTGTGAGCCAACTACTTCAGACACTGCTCGAGCTGGCACCGCCGCCCCGGGGGCGCGCCGACGTCGCCGGCGAGGTCCGCGAACCGGACGCGCCGTTCAGCGCCGTGGTGTTCAAGGTGCAAGCCGGTATGGACACCGCGCACCGCGACCGGCTGGCGTTCATGCGCATCGTGTCCGGCGAGTTCGAGCGCGGCATGGTGGTCACCCATGCGCAGACCAACCGCCCGTTTGCCACCAAGTACGCGCTGACCGTCTTCGGCCGCGACCGCAACACCGTCGACACCGCCTACCCAGGCGACATCGTCGGCCTCGTCAACGCCACCGCACTCGCACCCGGGCACACGCTGTACGTCGACAAAAAGGTGGAGTTCCCGCCGATCCCGTCGTTCGCGCCGGAAATCTTCCGCGCCGTGCGCACCGACACCGCCAGCAAGTACAAGCAGTTCCGCAAGGCGATCGACCAGCTGGACTCCGAGGGCGTCATCCAGGTGCTGCGCAACGACATTCGCGGCGACGCCTCGCCCGTCATGGCCGCCGTCGGGCCGATGCAGTTCGAGGTGGTCGACGCCCGCATGAAGGCCGAATTCAACGTGGAGCCGCGCTGGGAACAGCTCGGTTACTCGCTGGCCCGGCGCACCGACGCCGAATCCGAGGTCGAGCTCAATCGCCAGCGCGGCGTCGAGGTTTTCACCCGCACCGACGGGGTGAAGCTCGCCCTCGTCAGCGACAAGTGGCGGCTGCAGTACATCCAGAAGGAACTGCCCACACTCACGCTGGAGCCGCTGGTGGCCACGGCGGACTGACCTGCAGCTCACCCCAGCAGCCGCTGCAGCCCGTCGTCGAGGTCGTCGATCGTCAGTACCGCGTCGGGTAGTTCACCGCGACGCCATCCGGGGCCGGCGGCGAACACGGTCGTCGAGGTGGCCAGGGCCGCCGCGAGCGCCCCGCGGTCGGCGGTCTCGACAGCGTGCGACCACAGCACGACCGCCGTCGGCCGGGTGCGGCGCAGCGCATCTGCGAGCGCCGTGGCGGGCACGTCCGGGCCGAGCATGAACACCGCCGCGCCGTGTTCGGCAAGAGCGGCGCGCAGGGCCTCCAGCGGCAAGGCGTGGAACTCGTGCGGGGTGCAGGCGAGCACCGCGGAGATCCGGTCGCCCTCGGTGCCGGTGGTGGCCACCCCGCGCAGGCCGGCCGCGACCGCCCAGGACAGCGCGTGCTCGACGTCCACACAGCCGCCGTCGGACTCCTGCCGGTCCTCGATCGCCCGAAAGGCCGGACGGCACAGGCTGTTCCAGGTGCCGACGACGCCGTGGCGCCGGACGCTGTCACCGACGAGTGCGACGAGTGCGCTGGTGTCGAGCCGGTCGGCGGCAGCGACGATCGCCTGCAGCGCGCGGCGCGGCGGGCGGGACCGCGTGGGTTGCGGGTGGGTGGGCCGCACCGCGTCGGCTGCGCTTGCGGCGCTGGCGCCGCCGCGGATCAGCGCGACCATGCGCTCGAGCACCGCGATGTCGGACTCGGTATAGAGCCGGTGCCGGCCACGCCGATGTGCGCGCGGACCTATGCCGTAGCGCTGCGCCCAACTGCGCAGGGTCGGCGTGGGCACGCCGAGCCGCTCCGCCACGGCACCGACCGGATAGCCGGGCGCCGCGTCGTCGTCGGGTGAGTGCACAGTGTCGATGTGCCCTATCATCGCCGATTCAACGCACGGACAGTTGCACCCCGGGCGAGCGCGCCTACCTTCTGCGCCCCGGTGAGCCGCACCCGGTGCACCTTCACCACGTCCACGGGTGTGCGATCGAGCCGGGCCAGCAGCGCCCGGTACAGATCTGCGGCGGCGTGCACGCCCGGGCGCACGTCTTCGGGCAGCTGCTCGATGGCTGCCACACCGGCCTCGAAATCCGTTGCGGCGTCGGCAATCAGCTCCCGGAACCGCGGCTGCGACAGGTGCGGCACGTCGGCGCGCGGGAGGTAGCAGCGGCCCAGCCGGTGGTAGTCGTCGGCCAGGTCGCGCAGGAAGTTGACCTTCTGCAGCGCCGCACCCAGCGCGCGCGCACCGGGTGCGAGTTCGGCATACCGTTCGGGCTCCACACCGTGCAGGAAGATCCGCAGGCACATCAGCCCGACCACCTCGGCGGAACCATAGATGTAGGCGGCGATGCTGGACTCGTCGTGCACGGCGACGGTCAGGTCGGTGCGCATCGAGGCGAAGAACGGATCGATCAGCGCATCGTCGATCGCGCACCGCGTTGCGACGTCGGCGAACGCATGCACCACGGGGTTGGGGCTGAACCCGCGCGCCATCGCACGTGCCACGTCCGCACGCAGCTCGTCCAGCGCGCGGGCAGGCGTTGCGGTGACCCCGCCGTCGACAACCTCGTCCGCGACCCGTACCAGCGCATAGACCGACACCACGTCGGCGCGGACTCGGCGTGGCAGCAACCGGCACGCGACCCGGAACGAGGTCGAGTACCGGCGCAACACCGCCGCGGCCGCCGCCTGGGAGGCCGCGGCGTACCGCGCTGCCTCGGAGTCGACCGATGCGCTGCTCGTGCTCACGGGGGTCCGTCCTGTCGAAGGCCTGATGCATCGATTATGCATCGATTTTCCCGGTGGTGCACAGCGGTGCGTCCTGGTAGGGATGAAGCGATGAAAGTCGACTACAACCAGACGCAGCACCAGGGCTACAACCAGGGCCGGTCGATCCGCCCGGAGGCCCTCGCCGGATGGATGACGGCGTTCCGGTCGCATGCCCCGCATGCGCGGGCCTGGCTGGATCTCGGTTGCGGCACGGGGCGCTTCACGGCCGCGCTGGCCGACGAATTCGGCGGGCCGGTCTACGGTGTCGAGCCCGCTGCCGCCATGCGCTCACAAGCGCCCATCCATCCCGGCGTCGTGTACCTCGACGGTGCCGCGGAAGCGATTCCGCTGGCAGACGACGCGGTCGATGCGGTGCTGTGCTTCCTGTCGTTCCACCACTTCCGGGACCGCGCTGCTGCCGCCGCCGAGCTGCACCGGGTGCTCCGGCCGAACGGACGCCTGCTGATCCGCAGCATGTTCTGCGACCGCATGCCGGACCTGATCTGGCACACGTACTTCCCGAAGGCACGCGCAGCCGAGCTCGACTTCTTCCCGTCCGTTGCCGAGACTCGGGCCGCACTGCCGCAATTCGAGACCCTCGCCCTCGACGTGGTGCCCGAACCGCAGGCACGCTCGCTGGCGGAAAGACTCGAGCGTTTGCGCCATCGCGCCACCTCGGCCTTCGAGTACCTGAGCGAAGCCGAGATCCAAGCGGGCTTCGCCGCCCTCGAGCGCGACGCCGCCGCCGAAACGAACCCGCAGACCGAGATCGTGCCGTGCGACCTGCTGGTGCTGCGCCCGCGCTGACGGCCTGGACCGTCAGGGCCAGAGGACGGCGAGGTCCCAGCGCTGAGCACTGCGGGTGAACAGCCAACGCTGGTGACGCGCACCGGGATTCGCTTGCCAGAACTCCACCTCGGTGGCGCGCAGGCGCCAGGTCCCCCAGTCCGGCGGGACCACATTCGGGTCGGCAGCGGCGACCGCGGCGGCATAGTCGTCGGGATCGTCGAGCACCGCGCTCTGCCGGCTCCCGGCAGCCACCCGGCGCGCCGTCTCCGAACGATCGAGGAAATCCGTTGCCGCGGAATCGGAATCCAGCGCGACCGGACCGCGCACGCGCACCTGACGACCGTGCACCGCCCAGTAGAACGTCAGCGCCGCCGACGGGAACTCTTGCAGCTGAACAGCTTTCGGCGAGCGGCCGGGGCCGGAGAACCACCAGGACCCGGTGCCGACGTCGCGCACGGTGACGACCCGAGCGTCTGCGGCGACGCTACCGCCCGGCCCGGCAAGGTCGGCGACCTGAGAGGCACCGCCGTCGATCGCGTGGGCGTCAACCGGCCGGGGCCGCACGCGGACTGTCGACAGCACGCACACCTGCGGATCCGGGGCCCCGGCCGCGACGGCCGCCGCGAGCCAGCGCAGGAACACCTCGTCGGGCACCGAATCCGCGTGCGGCAGGTCCGCATCCGGCACCTCGGGCGTGCCGAACGGCAGGCTGCGCAACCAGGCGCGGGTCACGTCGCCGACGGCATCGGCGGGGTGCCCGGCACCCCCCAGCGCGAGCTGGTGAGCTGGAAGCTCGGCACATCGGTGAGCGAGACGACCGCCTCGTAGGTGCGCGTGTAGCCGGTGTGCGCGATCCGCCACTTCCCGTCGTCGCACAGCACGTAGCGATCCTCGTAGAACGCCGCGCCCCGCAACACCTTCCGGTGCTCGGGAATCAGCACGGTATCGGCCAGGTACCAGACGCCGGTCGCCTGGTCCCCGTCGACGTCGATCTCGGGATGGTCGCACCGATGCTCGGTGATGACATGCATGCCGAGGCTGTTGCGCATGAACGTCACGAACGCCTCCCGAGACTCGAACTGCAGCGCCTCACCGTAGGTGGAGGTGGCCTCCGGAATCAGCGTGTCGACGAACTCGTCCCAGTCTTTAGTGTCCAGCGCGCGCAGGTAGCGATACTTGAGTCGGCAAATGGACGCGATCGCTTCCAGATCCATGGCCACAGCGTCTCATTTCGCGGCCACCCGGGTTGCCTGTTTGGGTGTGCCGCACCGAAAGCCACCTACAGCGAACCGTCCATGGTGAACGCGAGCTCGCAGAAGTCGTGCCCAAAATCGGTCAACCGCATGCTCTTTCGGACGATCTTGGGAACCCGCCCGGCCTTCTTCAGCGCCGCCTCGACGTGCGGCTGCACCTCGAGCACCATGTAGCGCGACAGCTCCGTCGGATCGTCCGAAATCGACACCAGCCCAAGCCGCTTCAAGTTCGTCAGATAGGCGGCGGCGCGATCGAGATGCCGGCAGCCCGCGTATTCCGCGACCGAGGACAGGTCTCCGGACACCAGCTCCGAGCCGATGCCCAGCGGGCGATTGGTGCGAATGTCGACCACCGGCTGCGGGCCCGACAGCGCCAGGAAGCGCAGCATGCGGGCTTCGTCGGGGGCGATCTCGCTGACGATCGTGTTGTAGGCCGGATGCACGTCGTCGGCGACGTACACGTCGGCGGACATCGCCAGCAACGCATCGCCGCGGCGCCGGATGTCGGCGGCCGACGGCATCGGCAACGCGGCCTGCACGTCCCCCTGGCCGGCCGCACCGCTGGGCACGTAGCTGACGATCTCGCGCACGGAGCCCTCGGTGACGCCCAGGGCGCTGCGGGCCAAGTTGCGCAGCCCGGCGCTGACGTTGTCGGCCAGCTCGGCCGAGGACTCGCTGTCCACCGCGGCCTGCACGATCTGCCGGCCGGCTTCCACGCCGGCGCCCACCGCCCACTGGCCACCGCGGATCGCGGTGCCGGCGGCGATCCCCGCGAAGCGGAACGCGCCCCGAATCAGCTTCGCCTCGTTGCTGATCTGGCGCGGCGCCAGCTCTTGGGAAGCTACCGAATCGTCGCTGCGCGCAATCTCTTTCGTCACGTCATACTCCGAAGATCGCCAGGTGTACAAAGCCGCCGACAATACCCAACACCGCACCGTGCACGAAAAGCAACCATTCGTCCTGCTTGGTGGCCGAACGCAGCAGGTCGACGAAGTCTTCGAGACTCAGTTTGCTCATCTGAGCGGCGACGAAGTTGCGAATCCGGATCGATTGTGACGCGGCGAAATCGGCGTCCGACATCGCCCCCGTCGCCAGGGTGAGCGCCACCGGGGCCAGCGTCGAGCCGAGGTTCTCGTACTCGCGGCCACCCATCGCCGTCTTGACGGCGAGTTTGGCGCGACCCACCGCGGTGTCGACCGCTTCCTTCATGACCGTTTCCAGCATCTGCCGGGTCCGGTCCGAACGCGGGCCGCGCAGCAACTCGGCGGCCATGTTGTCGGTGGTGATGACGTCGTTGGCGATGATGTTGGCGAAGCCTTCGATGATCTCCTGGCGACGCTTGAGGAGCAGGCCTTGGCGCCACGGCACCCACCAGGTGGGACGCAGCGGCGAGTAGATCATTTCCAGGCCGATGTAGTTGACGACATAGCCGATGATCACACCGCCGAGCGGCAGCACCCACCAATACGGCAAAAAGTGCAGCACGCCGACGAGCAGGAAGCCCATCGGGAAGCCGAAATAGAAGCCGAAGTTGATCATGAACCGCAGCTCTTTGGCGCCCATGTCCTTGAAGATGCTGTTGAGCAGGCGCGGGTGTTCGGTCAGGTGCCGGATCGCCATCAGCTTCGGATCGACGAGATCCTCGATGTGGTCGCCGAGCGTGGCCGTGATCCGGTTCGCGTTGGCGGGCAGCGCCGCCTCGACGCGCCGGTACACCAACTCTTGAGCGAAGCTGGGCAGGTTGTACCACAGGCGCGGGTTCTCGCGGATCATCACGCGGCGCACCAGTTCCGGGATCTCGGGCGCGGCCACCTTCACCAGATGTTCGGCGATGGCGTCGGGATCGAGCTCGCGGTAGAAGTCTTTGACGCTGCCCAGCTTGGTGAGGCTCTTGTCGACAGCGATGCTGGCCATCTTCTCGGCCCGCGAGGGCACCATGCCCTGCCAGCCGAAGCGGTAGCCCGGACCGAAGATGGGCAGCACCTGCACGCGGCGCGGAAAGTACGGGTACACGAACGCCAGCCCGGGCAGCCGGAAGCCGTAGAACCGCAGCGGCTCGAACAGCATCAGCACGCCGGTCCAGTTGGTGATGTAGCCGATCACACCCGTGAACAACGGAATCGTGATCAGCTCCATGAGCAGTTTGTTATCCACGGCGTTTCCCACCTCCCAACCCTTCCGGCGGGGTGCAGATTACCTTGGACAGTGGCGCTCGGCACAACTCGCGAAATATCTGTAACTGCCCTGCTAGTACTGATAATCGACGGACCGAATCGGCGCGGTGATACGGTTGCCACGCGGTGTCCTGGGTGATGAACTGCGGCTTTGCGCAGTTAAAATTGATCAATCAACTAGAATGTCGAACGCGCGTTCGATGACATTTCCCACACGGAGGACCGGTGACCGACACCTATCCCGCGGTGCTCGTCGCCGCCGACGGGTCTCCCGGGGGCCGCGCCGCCGCAGCTGCGGCCACCTACGTCGCCGCCCGCCTCGGCGTGCCCCTCACCATCGTCACGGCCTGGGACGGCTCGGTGTCGGCAACCGGCACCCTCGACTACCAATGGGCCCGCGAGATCGCCGAGGCGGCCGAGACAACCGCGCGCGCCTCCGGGGTCGCCGACGTCACGCTGGAGTTGCCGCCGGGCACCCCTGGCGACACGCTCGTCGAGTTCACCCACGAGTTTCCGGACCATCTGCTGGTGATCGGATCCGGCGGCCTCGACCGTGCCACCGATCGCCTGATGGGCAGCGTGTCCAACCAGGTCTCGCACAACAGTGCCGCCGACGTCTTGTTCGTCGAACCCGCCCGGCCCGCGCCCTGGCAGACGTTCGGGCTGGCCACCGACGGCTCGAGTACCTCGCGCATCGCGGTGGGCCGCGGCGCCGCCCTGGCCGTCGCCTGCGGCGGCGCGGTGCACCTGGTCACCGTCGCCAAGGACGAGGCCGAGGGCGCCCGCCTGATGACACCCGCGCTGGCCGAGCTCGAACATCACCAGCCGGAGCTGCCCATCACCCGCGACGTCGTCACCGGGCTGCTGCCGGCACGCGCGCTGGCCGAGGTGGGCAACAACTACGACATGCTGATCATCGGCAACCGCGGCATGAGCGGTCCCGCCCGCCTGCTCGGATCCACGGCCAACAAGGTGACCCACCGAGTGGCCACCAACCTGTTGCTGGTGAACACGACCCGCGACTGAGCCCTATTTGTAGATCATCAGGAACACGCCGACGGGGATCGCAAACAGCGCGGCAACCACCGCGAACGCCCGCTTGATCGCGCCGTAGCGCTGCGCGCGCGCGAAGGCCAGGTGATAGGCCAGGACGAGGATCGGACAGGCCACTGCGAGCACCGGAAGCATGGCGCGCGGCAGCACCACGTCGTGCCAGGACAGCACGAGCGCGCCCACGTTCGCGGCCAGCCAGCAGGCCAGCCCGGCGAGGTGGGCCCGCCGGCGCCCCAGCCGCACCGCGAACGTGGTGTAGCCGCTGGCCAGGTCGGCGTCGTAGTCGGCGACGGTCGTCGGGATGTAGCCGGCGGCCGCGACCAGGACCCCCTGCACCGCGATCACCCAGGGGAACCCGGTGAACGAGCCGATGGTGAGCCAGCCGGCCAGAATCGCCAGCAGGCCGGCCGCGACGGCATTCAGCGCGACGTCGGCGCCCGGCCGCGTCTTCAGGCGCAAGGGCGGAGCGCTGTACACCACGCCGAGCACCAGCAGCGCCACCGTCACGAAGACGAACTGCCAGCCGATCGTGACGGCCAGGGCGACCGCGACCACGGCGGCGGCCAGCGAAATACGTTCGGCGACACGGCGCGCCATCCGGCCCGCCGCCACCGGATGGGCGGAGCGGCGCGGGTTGCCGATGTCGCCGTCGACGTCGTTGGCGTCGTTGACGGCCAGGATCGACACCCAGCTCACCGGCCCGAAGACCACCAGCCCGACAAGAAAGTCGACCCACTCCCCCGGATTCGACGGCAGCAGCGACTTGTTCGCGAGAACGAAGCCGAAGACGAACGGCACCAGGGTGGTGACCCACATCGCCGGACGCGACAGCATCACCACCTCGGCGAGCAGCGCCGTCCGGCGCCGGGCCGCAACCTTGGGCGCGGTTGCCTGCACGGCCGCCGGATCCCTGATGTCGGTCACACCGCCCATCTTGCCGACTACACGGCGATCGCGTTGGCGACATCGGCACAGACCGCGGGTGTGACGCTCGTCGCCGGACCCGACGCACCGGGTTTCGAGTTGCATCTATTTCCGCAGGTTGATTGCGGTTTACTGCCCCATTTGTGAGCGCAGCCACAATGCCGGGGGGCTTTGTGACGCCCCTCCTAAACGCCTTCAAATCGGATTGGCCGTCAGCGCAGAATCGTTGCATCACGTGAGCTTCACAAGAGTTCTCTGGGAACAAATAAACAACAAGGAGTGCAACAATGTCCGGCCTTCCGCTGCTGATCGTCGCGTATTTCTTCGGCGTCGTGAGCTGGGCCGCCGCGCACTGGTTCGTCGTGGTTCCCGCGATGGTCGCCGCGTGGCTGTTGCTGCTCGTGCCCAGCTCGACCTGGGCCCGTGCCCGTGCCGCAGTGACGCGCCGCGAGCCTGCCAATGCGACCGTTCCGGTCCGCCGCCGGCGCGAGCTGCAGCTCACCCACTGAGCTGAAATCGAAAAAGGACGCCACGACGACGTGGCGTCCTTTTTGTTTTCACCGGCGAATTCAGCAGGTGAGCGAGCCAGGTCGCAAAGCCGCCCGCAACGACGGCAACCGGCCCGCATGAATTGTGCCGCTGCGCAGTCGCGCGTTGGCGTTGCGCAATATCAGGCCGTCGGATTTTATGCCGAGATCGTCGCGCTGACCCTCGAGGGCGGGCTGTTCGGTAACCGTCACCGCCGCCGCACTGGCGTTCAGCTTCACATCGCCCGTCAGCGCGATGTCGCCCTGCGCGACCTCGGCGTCCAGGACGATGCCGTCGACCGTGGCTTGATCCAGGTAGATCCGCAGCGTGACCGGGCGGCCGTAGAACGAGGCCTCCTGCGTGACGCACAGGCCGCGTACTTGCAGTCGCTGTGCCGCGATGCGCAGCTGCCAGCGCCCGTACACGTTGCCCGAGCTGGTCTTCGACGGCTGCTGCACCACGACGATCGCCGCGTCGACGGCGGTCGCTTCGGTGACTTTCAGGCCGAGGGTGGCGTCCTGCGACCGGTAGTTGCCTGCGAGTGCGCCCTGCCCGGCCGCCACCACGATCCCGGCGGCGGGGACGAGCGCGGCGACCATCGCCACGCAGGCGCGCGACCAGCGGGTGCCGTAGCGCACGGTGCCGGCCGTCATTGGGTGATTCCGAACGCGCCGGCGGGCAAGGTGAGCGAGCTGGCACCCTTTGCGTTCTGAATGTGCATCGCGTACACGGGGATCGTGCCCTTGCCGACTTCGAGTGTGCCGCCGGGCAACGGCACCCCGTACTTCAGGAACTCGCCGATCAACGGCACGAGCGCGGCCGCGGGCAGGCAGGGTCCGGCCTCGGCCAGCGGGCCGGCCAGGTACGGGGCGAAGATGTCGCGGATGAGCAGCAGGATCGAATCCAGCGCACCGCCGAAGACGCCCGCGTAGCCGAGCGCGACCGAGTGGAACAGTTCGGGCGTGGTGCACGCCTTGAGCGCGGTGATGGTGATCCACAAGTCGGTGATGGCGTCGGGACCCAGCCCGGCACGTGCGGCCTTGTCACCACCGGCGCGATTGGCGATCTCGACCTTGTAGTTGCCGTGGTCGTAGACGATGACGGCGTTGTCCAGTTCGATCGTGCGCGCCCGTACGTAGACGGTGTCCGGCGGCGACATCGCGCCGTTGGTCAGGGGGATCGGCACGTTGGTGCGCAGGGCTTTGAGGTCGACGAACCTGATCTTGTCGGCGTTCAGCACGAGCGGCACCGGCGTGACGAGGTATCCGGGCTGCCGCGCGGGCTCCGACGGCGCCGGCGCGCGGTGGAACGGCAGCGCGGACACGACGCGGCCCGGCCCGTAGGCCGACACCATCAGCGCCAGGCCCACCGCGACCACCCCGATCGCACGCCACAGCGGCCGCTCGCGCTTCGCCACCTCCATCATGAAACCCGTTCTCCGGCTTCTGATTTCGCAGCACCGGACTTCGCGGTACGCACCGGCTTGGGTCCCCAGGCCAGGGTCATCGCGCCACCGACGATGCCGGCCAGCATGCCTACCACCAGGCCACCGAGATTCGCGGCGATGAGCGAGCCGACCGCGAACACCAGCCCGATGAGTCCGGCCACGTAGCGCTGCGAGGGCGCCGCCCACGCCGACAGCCCGCACAGAATCATGCCGCCGCCGGTGAGCCAGCCGCCGAAGCCGGCCATGCCGCGAGTGAGCGCCATTTCGATGGCCAGGGTGCCCGAGTTGAGCACCAGGTAGCCACCCAGGATCAGCCACAGCCCGCCCCAGAACGGCCGGGTCCGGCGGAACGCCCGGAACCAGTGCACGCCGCGCATCGCGACGACGAACAGCGTGTCCCCGCTCAGCATTTCGCTTCTCCCCGGTGAATCTTGGCCGCGAAGTCGGGCGCCTTGAGCGCGCCGAGCACGGACGCGCCGATGGCGGTGCCGGTGACGTTGTCCAGCTTGGCGGTGCCCTCGCTGGCATCGAGGCCGAATCCGCCCGGCTGCCCGCCCAGCGGCACGCCGTTCATGGCGACCTCGTCGGCCGACCGCCCGATGAGCACGTTGGACAGTTCGGTCTGACCGGCATTGAGCTCGGTGACCACGAATTCGACGTTGTTGCCGGTGGCGGGCCCGGTGTCGGCGGCCTTGATCACCAGCGACACCGTCTGGCCGAGCAGCGTCTGCTTGACGATGATGCACAACCCGTCGACCGCGTTGGCGGTGCCGAGCGCGACCTTCGCCGCCGGCTGCGAGGTGACCTGCCCGTCGGTGCCGCGGGTGTCCTGCGCGGCCATCACCAGCGCGAGCCCGTTGGCGTCGGCATGCTTGATGCCGACCTCGAGCGGCTGCGCGCTGACGGTGAAGTTCGCGGCGAGCACGCCCTGCACGATGCCGGCACCCATGAACCCGGCGACCAGCGTCGCCGGGAGCAGTGCGGCCAATCCGCGCGACCACCGGGTACCGTGCGGCGTGCCGTTGTCGGCGGCGTCGAGCATGTCGCGGTTGGCCTGCGCGGCCCGCTCGACGGCATCGGTGCCGAGTTGGCGACACCTGGTCAGAACCGGGCCTACGATACGACCCGCGCGAGCTCGAATCGACGTATTCATGGCGGGGGTGTCCTTCCGGGGCCGACTGTAGAGAGGGGACGCGTGGGAGCGGGTGGCCGTTTTCGGCGCTTCGTCGTGGCGGGCGCCGCGCTGTGCGCGGTGCTGATCGTCGTCGGCACCGTGCTGACCCTGGTGTCGGTGCGCGTGAGCGGCGACAGCATGGATCCGGTACTGACCGACGGCGACCGCGTGCTCGTGCTGCCGGGATCCGCGGCCCGCTTCGACGCGGTGGTCGGGCGATTCACGCAGACAGGAAACCCGATGGTCAAGCGGGTGATCGCGCTGCCCGGCGACCGGGTGGAAATGGTCAAGTACGGCTCCGACGCCGGCGTGGTGCGGGTCCAGCCCGGCGGCGTCGGACCGTGGTACACGGTCGACAATCCGGCCTGGCGGGAGCATTGGAAACAGGTGGCGAGCAACTGCTGCCGCGCGGACGGCAAGTTTTCCGCGCACCCGCAGGTGCAGCAGGTACCGCCGGGCATGCTGTTCGTGCTCGGCGACAACGTGGGGCATTCGGAAGATTCGCGCACCCACGGCTGGATGCCCGAGCGATTGATCGTCGGGGTGGTGCGCTGGCGGGTATTTCCGCCGGCGCCGAATCCGGGATCCGACATCACCTTCGCCCCTGTCCCTTGAACGAGCCGTGGTCCCAGGTGGTCCAGTCCGGTTCGGACGATTCCGCGGGCTCCGGCGTTACCGGTTCTTCGGGCGGTTCTGGAACTGAAACGTTTTTCTTGTCGGGCACCCAGGCAAATACCAGACAGGCACCGATAATTCCCGCCATCATGCCGATGATGAATCCGCCGAGGTTCGTCAGCGGAAACGATGCGAGGGAAACCAGAACGGCGGCGATCGCCGCGAAGTATCGCTGGGAAGGCGCAATTAAAACGAGTACGCCCAGCCCCATGAGAATCAAGCCGCACGCAAAGCCCGCAAGCCCGCCGATACCGGCATGGATGATGCTTTGCGTAGGACCCAGCGGCAAAATGAATATGACGAAACCACCGAAAAGCAAGAACAATGCACCCCAAAAGGGGCGGCTCCACCGGAATCTTCGGAATTTTCCGATAGTTGCGGCAGTTGCGTGCGTCATGTGTCCGGCCCCGTCAGTAGCATTCGCCGTTTTCGACACCGCGCCCGCTGGCCAGCTTCGGCATGCCCATTCCGCCGATCTTCAACGTGCCGGAGATGCGCGCCGCGCGCGCCGAGGCCTGCAATTTCTCCGCCGTCATCGCACCGGGGATGCTGGCCCCGAAACCGCCTGCGGGGCCGCCCAACTCGGCGGAATCCACACCGACCTGCACCGGCTTTTCGACGTTGGACTGGTCCGTGCGCGGGCTGGCGCCGTCGGTGGTCTGCGCACCGATGGCGGTGGCGCCGGCGAGCGCCTCGTCGGCCGACGCGGTGAGATCGTTGACGACCGTCCGGCCGACGAAGTCGATCTGGATCGTCTTGGTGCCCACCACCGGAAATGTCAGCACCAGCGACAGACACAACCCGTCGGGCAATTCCGCACGCGGCAGCGTCGCATAGATGATCGGCTCGTGGGCGCCGTCGTTTTTCATCTGCTGGGTGGACATGTAGGCCTGCAGCCCCTCGGGCGCGGTGACCTGCGCACCCTTGGAGGTGAGCTTGAAATCCTGGCCGGAAACCGACAGATTCAGCGGCAATATGCCGAACAGCGACATCGCAGCAAGCGCTCCGACACCGAGCAGCGCCGGGATGAACAGCAGGCCGAAGCGCCGCCACCGGGTTCCGCCGCGTGTCATTCGTACAACCCTCTTACTCCGCTGACCGGGGCTCTCCCGATGGGGCGGACTATACCGGCGGTGCTAGCCGCCGACTGGTGAAACTCGCGAAACGACAGCCTCAGGAGCGCGTGCTGTTGACGAGCAGCAAATTCGCTTCGGACTCGTGTGTCACCTTGTTGGCAACCGAACCGAGGAACCGCGCCGGCCCGCTCATACCGCGATTGCCGATCACCAGAATGTCGAATTTCCATCCGGCGTTGACGAGCGCTTCCGACGGCGCGACACCGGTGAGCACCTCGTGCTCGAGGTCGGTGGCGCCGAGCTGCTGCTCCACCTCGGTGAGCACGCGGGTGCCGTCCTCTTCGTTCTTGGCGGCGGTGACCAGAAAGGCGCGGGCGCCGAGCGCGGTCGCGACAGCATATCCTTGGCGAACGGCACGTACGGACGTCTCCGAGCCGTCGGTGGCCAGCCCGACCGTGGCCCAGTGCCGCGGCTTCTTCTGAACGAACAACACATCGACCGGGCTGTGGTGCGACAGGTTGTTCGAGGTACTGCCGGACAGCCGCGCCGCGGTGCGGCCGAGCCCGCGTGCGCCGACGACCAACAGTGAATCCGGATGTTCGCCGGCGACGTCGATCAGCACCTCGCTGCCGGAGCCTTGCCGCTGCACCGTCGAGACATCTTCGACACCAGCGGTTTTCACGATTTCAGCGGCCGCACCGCTGACCGATTCGGCCCAGCTCTCGCTGCCGGACCCCGGTACTTGCATGTCGTGACGCCACGCCGCCACCACGGTGGCGGGCACGTGCAGGCGCGCGGTGATCGACGCCGCGACGTCGACTGCGACCAGCGCCGGCTCCGAGCCGTCGGTGCCGATGAGGACCCTTTGGTAGGCAGCCATATTCCAACCTCCGGCGGAAACTGTGGGCGGCTTCGGGGGCGAAAACCGATGCCGACGGTACCAGCGTCGGGCACCCCGCACGGTCGCTTCGCGCACGACAAGCAAACAGGTCTGACACAGTGTGCCAATTCCTGTCCCGGCGTCCGGGTACCTCACTTACGATGACCTGGCTCACACTCTCGTAACAGGCTCAGGAGAGCGTTGATGGATACGCAGGTTCTCGCGGCGGGATTCTTCGGACTGCTCGACTGGGAGGAAATGACAGGGCTGAACAAGTTCTGGGTCGACATGATCAGCGTCCCGATCTTCAGTGCCGTCGCTGGACTCATCACGAACTGGACTGGCGTCATCATGCTTTTTGCGCCGGTCCGGTTCACCGGGTTTTATGTACCCGGCGTGAAGACGCTTTTTCCGTTGCTGCCGCGCAAGATTCAGATCTTGCCGACATTCGCACCGGGCGGGATCGTCGGTTTCCAGGGTTTCATCCCAGCGCGCGCAGAGAAGATGGCCAGTCTGATGGTGGACAACGCGGTGGCCAAGATCGGCACCGCGAAGGACTTCTTCTATCAGATGGATCCGGATCGCATCGCCGATCAGGTCGCCAAAATCGCAGCACCGAACATCAGACAGATGACCGAGCAGATCATGCGCCAGGAGCACCCACAGCTGTGGAAAGAGCTCCCGCCGCCGGTCAAGGAGATGGTGTTCACGCGCGTCGAGAACGAACTCCCCTCGATCACGCACCGCGCGTTCGACTTCATCGGTGAGAACTTCAATCAGCTCATCGACGTCAAACTGCTCACCGTCGGGTTCCTCAAGCGCCGGCCCGAGCTGCTCAAAGACATCATCTACGGCCTGGGTGCACCCGAGCTGAAGTTCATGGTGCGCATCGGTCTGCTGGGCTTCCCGTTCGGCATCCTGCTCGCCCTGTGGCTGTCGTTCCTGCACTACAGCGCTCCACACGGCGATCATCCGCCCGCGATCGACCTGCCCGGCTGGCTCGACGGGATCGTGCATTTGCTGCCCGCGTGGCTGTGGGTGCTGATCGGTGCCGCCATCGTCGGTGTCGTGGTGAACGTGATCGCCATCAAGGTCGTGTTCGAGCCGTCCACGCCGCAGCCGCGCTGGAAATACCCATGGGGTCAGGCGAAGTTCGCCAAGCGCCAGCACCAGGCGGCGGCAGATCTGGGCCACGCCATCGGCTACCAGGTCGTCACGCTCGACGTCATCGCCGAAGAACTGCTCGAGGGCCCCAGCGGCGACAAGACGAAGGCGATCATCGCGCACTTCGTCAAGCAGGAGATCAACCGAATTCTCGGCCCGCTGCGCTCGGTCGCCCGGCTTGCCGTGGGCGGCAAGGAGTTCGACGCCCTGCAAACGGCGGCGGGCGCCACGCTGGCCACCGAATTCAAGCCCTGGCTGGTAGAAGACGTCGAGTTCTCCAAGGACACGGCATCCCGTGTCGACGAGCTCGCCACCCAAAAACTGCGCGAGCTGCCGCCCGAAGAGTTCGTCGAGATGCTGTACACCGCGATCGAACAGGATGCCTGGCTGCTGTACGCGCACGGCGGGCTGCTCGGCATCCTCGTCGGCGCCCTTCACCTTCTGATTTTCGGAGCCTGACATGACCCACGCTGCCCCCGAACGTCCCACCGAAGGTAAAGAGCTGGTTCCGGATCCGCCCAAGCACGCCGACGGCAAGCAGCCCTCGCGGCTGGCCGAGGAGATCGCCAAGGCCACCGGCGGCGCCGCGCCCACCGACGCGATCGGCCTGGCGCGGCTGGCCGGTTCGTCGTTGCTGCGGGCGATGGGCGCGATCACGAAGGGCACGGTCGACACCGCCAACGAGATCGCCCACGAGGTGCGCTCGGGCGAGCCGATCACCGAGATCGTCGACACCCGGGTCGAGCAGGTGCGTCACGCCGCGGTGTCCGCACTCGGGCTCGAAGACGAGCACCACGGCGGCACCGGCATCGCCAAGCGCGGTACCACCGCCACGGATCTGCGTGCCATCGGCGACGCGATGATCTCCAGCGGCTGGGATCCGCAGGTGCAGCCACGCGACCTGCACCCGGCGTTCGCGTCCATCCTCAACGAGCTCACTCCCGACGAGGCGCGCATCCTGCGCTTTCTCGCCGTCGCCGGACCGCAGCCGTCGATCGACGTGCGCACCAAGGCGCCGTTCGGTATCGGCTCGCAGCGGTTGGCCGGTGGCATCAACATGGTCGCGTACATGTCGGGCTGCACCTGGCCCGATCGCGACCACCACTACCTGGCCAACCTGAACCGGCTCGGCCTGGTGCGCTTCTCCGAGGAGCCGGTGGCCGACTTCCGGCGCTACTCGTTCATCGAGGCCCAGCCGCCGGCACAGGCCGCGTTCAAGAAGGTGAAGGGCAAGGCGGTCTCGCAGTACCGCAGCATCTACCTGTCGCTGTTCGGCCGGCAGTTCTGCGAGATCTGCTTCACGTTCGACGGTTACAACGCCGGCGGCTGGGACACCGACGATCGCGGCGATGTGTACCTCGGCAAGGGCCCGCGGCTGCCCTGAGCCTCAGCTCAGCAGTCCGGCCAGTTCGGCCGGGGTGAGCGTATGCGACACGTCCAGTCCGGCGCGGTGCAGCACGAGGTACGCGCGAAACAGCGGACGCTCGCCGAGCACGGCGTCGCCCACCTGCGCCTGCTCGGCGAGTACCGCGGAAACTGCTGCGGCGGCCGACGATTCGCTTTCCGCGAGTCCGTTCGCCAGCCCACGCAGCGCGGCCGCGTCCAGTTCGCGCCCGCTACCGGTGTCGGTGTACATCGCCAGCGGCACCGTCTGCGAGGTGGCCCCGTCGGACACCGTCAGCGTGATCTGCCCGATCGCGCCCGGATGCACCTCGAGCTCGGCGCGGTCCGCTCGGTCGAGCCGGGTGCGCACCGTCGCGAAGAACCGCCGATTGTGCACGACGTGCTGCGTCAACCACATGCGCCGACGGGACAGCAGCAGCAAATAGACGGTGGTGGGCCCGGCCACGAACAGCCCGATCGCGGCCGCCAGCCACCACGACGCGAACACGGCAACCACGAGCGCGACGACCGCGCCGAGCGTAACGGCGATCACCGCCATCCGCAGTAGTTTGGGGCGGTAGAGCTGCGCCGGAACCAGGTCCAACGAGACCTCGGAGTCGGACATGACGACATCTCCCTTCCAGCGTGAACGGAGCCTACTGGAGACTACGATCACTATGCTGCGGCGGTTTGGTGCCGCGGCGGATCACAGGAGGTGTGTTGCTCGAGCAGCTCTTCGGGATTCATCCGAGCCTGTGGCTCGAGCTGATCACCGTGCCACTGTTCACCGGAATCATCGGTTACATCACCAACTGGACCGGTGTGCTGATGCTGTTCAAAACCGTTCAATTCCACGGGTTTCGGGTGCCGGGCCAGCACGTGATCTACCCCTACCTGCCGCGGCGGGTGCAGGTGCTGCCGATCTACGGCGACGGCGGGCGCAGGCTGGGCTGGCAGGGCATGGTGCCCTCGCGAGCGGACAAGATGGCCAGCATCGCCGTCGACACCGGGCTGGCCAAACTCGGCTCGGTCTCGGACTTCTACCGTGAAATGGACCCAGACAAGCTGGCAGCGCATTTCGCCGTGCTCGCCGAACAGGAGATCGACGCCATCATCGAGTCGCTGATGGTGCGCGAGAACCCGCAGCTGTGGGCCAATCTGCCTGCCCCGATCAAAGACGTGGTGCGGGCGCGGGTGCACGAGCAGCTGCCCGACGTCTCGCGGGAACTCACGCAGAAGCTGGGCGAGAACATCGAGCAGTTGCTCGATGTGAAGCAGATGCTGATCCGCTACTTCGCCAAGCATCCGGAACTGCTCAACGAACTGTTCTTGATCATGGGCCGCAAGGAACTGACGTTCATGCAGAACTTCGGGTTCTACTTCGGCTTCCCCATGGGCTTCGTCACAGTCGCCATCCTCGAGTTCGTGGTGCGCGAGTGGTGGGTGCTGCCGATCTGCGGCATCATCATCGGCTGGGTGGTGAACTGGATCGGCGTCAACCTGATCTTCTGGCCTGCCGTACCCAAGTGGTGGCTGCCGTGGCGCCAAGGGCTGCTGCTCAAACGCCAGCCCGAGATCACGGCGCTGTACGCCAAGATGATCGGTGAGCGCGTGCTCACGCTCGAGAACATCGGCTACGAGTTGCTGAACGGTCCGCGTGCCGACCGGACGAAGTCCTTGCTCGAAGACACTCTCAAGCCGTCGGTGGACCGGGCCATGGGACCGGCCCAGGGCATCGTGCGGTTCGCCGTGGGCAGCCGGCAGTACGAGCGCATCAAGAGTTCGATGGCTCCGGAGATGGCGGCGCTGGCACCGGTGGTGTTGCAGGACGAAACCATCAACCGCGAGCAGGCCCGCAAAATCGAAGCCTTTGTCTCCGAACGCATGTCGGCCATGGGGCCGGAGGATTTCGTGCTGATGCTGCGCTCGGCGATCAAACAGGACGAGTGGCTGCTGTTCGTGCACGGCGGCGTGCTCGGTGCCTTCGCCGGCCTGCTGCACCTGGCGATATTCGGCGTTTGATCCTCAGCCCCGGCTGGCCCCGCACATCAACAGCGAGATCTGCTCCTGGTCGTCCGGGGCGGGCAGGCCCCAGCCCGGCTTGTAGCCGTACACCTCGCGCAGCAGGATCGCCGCTTCGTGACCGTGCATGACGTCGATGTCGTCGGCGGTGATGAGCCCCGGGTGCACCACGCCGCACGCCTCGGACACCTTGAGCAGGTCGCGGCGCAACGTCTTGATGTAGTTGGCGGCGCGCACGGCCTTGATCGTCGGATCCAGGCCGTGCTGCAGCCAGGCGTCCTGGGTCGCGATGCCCGTCGGGCACTTGTCGGTGTGGCACTTCTGCGCCTGGATGCACCCAATCGACATCATCATTTCCCGCGCCACGTTGAGCATGTCGACGCCGAGCGCGAAGGCCACCACCGCGTTGTCGGGCAGGCCGAGCTTGCCCGAGCCGATGAACGTCACCCGGTCGGCGAGGTCGGCCTCCGAGAACAGCGAGTACACCCGGGAGAAGCCGACCCGAAACGGCAGCGACACCGCTTCGCTGAAGATGAGCGGCGCCGCGCCGGTGCCGCCCTCGCCGCCGTCGATGGTCACGAAGTCGACGCCGCGCGCGCCGGAACGCATGTGCCGGATCAGGTCGTGCCAGAACCCGAGATCGCCGACCGCGGACTTGATGCCGACCGGCAGACCCGTTTCGGCGGCCAGCATTTCCACCCAGTCGAGCATGTTGTCCACATTCGAGAAAGCGGTGTGCCGCGACGGACTGGCACAATCCTTGCCTTCGGCGATGCCGCGGATTTCGGCGATATTCTTCGTCACCTTCGCCGCGGGCAGCAAACCGCCCAGACCGGGCTTGGCACCCTGGCTGAGTTTGATTTCGATCGCCCGTACGGGCGCGGCTGCGACCAGATCCTTCAGCGGCTCGACGTCGAATTTTCCGGAGGCGTCCCGGCACCCGAAGTAGGAGGTGCCGATCTGAAAGACGATGTCGGCGCCGTGCCGGTGGTGCGGGGACAGCCCGCCCTCGCCGGTGTTGTGCATCGCGCCGGCGGTTGCGGCCCCGCGGTTGATCGCCTCGATCGCCGCCGCCGACAGCGAGCCGAAACTCATGCCGGACACGTTGACTATCGAGCGCGGCCGAAATGCCTTGGCGCGCTTGAGCGGTCCGCCGAGCACCTTGGCCGACGGGATCGCATCGTCTTCGCCGGCGTGCGCCGCGGTGGCCGGTGCCACGTCGGCGAAGGTGCGGTGTTTGATAATCGGATAGCCGTCCAGATACTCGGTGTTGCGATCCGTTCCGAAACCGAAGTAATTGTTCTGCAGCTTCGACGACGCATAAATCCAGCGCCGTTGATTGCGGCTGAACGGACGTTCCTCGTCATTACCTGTGACGATATATTGTCGCAATTCCGGACCGATGGCCTCGAGGAAGTACCGCAGGTGGCCCAGTACCGGAAAATTTCGCAACAACGCATGATGGCGTTGCATCAAATCGTAACCCGCAACCGCGGCGATACCCGCAACCGGAATGGCCGGAACCGTGTACTTCCACTTCATTCCTGGAAGGTACCGCCGGATTCGGCGTCAGGCGGGCGAAACGTACCGGAAATTTGACATTTCGCCACCTCGTGTCGAGTTGCTGCGCTACTCGTGCTCGGCCGCGAGTTCCAGCCAGCGCTCCTCGGTCGATTCCTTCTCGGCCTCGACCTGTTTCAGTTCGGCGCCCAGGGTGGTCAGCTTGTCCGGGTCGGTGGCCGCGGCGGCCAGTTCGTCGTGCAATTGGGCCTCACGGGCAGACAGCTTTTCCAGGGCCCGCTCGAGCTTGGCCAGCTCCTTGCGGGCCGCGCGCTGGGCGGCCGAGTTGATCGCGGGCGCGGCGGTGGGCGCGGCCGGCGCGGCGCGCGGTGCGCCGGTCGGCTTGGCGCTCGACGCCTTTCGCCGCCGCAGGTACTCCTCGATGCCGCCGGGAAGATTGGTCAGCGTGCCGTCGCCGAACAGCGCCCAGGTGGAGTCGCAGATGCGCTCGACGAGGTAGCGATCGTGGCTGATCACCACCAGGGTGCCCGCCCAGCCGTCGAGCAGATCTTCCAGTTGCTGCAGGGTGTCGATGTCGAGGTCGTTGGTCGGCTCGTCGAGCAGCAGCACGTTCGGCTCGCTCATCAGGATCCGGGTGAGCTGCAGCCGGCGCCGCTCGCCGCCGGACAGGTCGGCCACCGGCGTGCGCTGCCGGGCCGGGGTGAAGCCGAGCCGCTCGGCCAGCTGTCCGGCGCTGACTTCCTTGTCTCCCAGCACGATCCGCTCGGCGACGGCCTGCACGGCCTCGAGGACGCGCAGGTCCAGGGGCAGGTCGTCGAGCTCCTGGCGCAGCCAGCCGATCTTGACGGTCTGGCCCTGGATGCGCTTGCCTGCCGCGGGCGCAACGGCGCCGGCGAGCGTGCGCAGCAGCGTCGTCTTGCCGGATCCGTTGACCCCGACAAGGCCGACCCGCTCCCCCGGCGCCAGCCGCCAGGTCAGCTCGCGCACCAGTTCACGCCCGTCGGGCGCCTCGATGCGGGTGTCTTCGAGCTCGATCACGATCCGCCCCAAGCGCTTTCGCGCGAACGACGCGAGCGCCACGGAGTCGCGCGGCGGCGGCACGTCGGCAATCAGCGCCTCCGCGGCGTCGATGCGGTACTTCGGTTTCGACGTGCGCGCGGGCGCGCCGCGGCGCAGCCAGGCCAGCTCCTTGCGGGCCAGGTTGCGCCGGCGCGCCTCGGAGGCGTCGGCTTGGCGGCCGCGCTCGGCGCGCGCGAACACCCAGTCGTTGTAGCCGCCCTCGTAATTGTCGACCGCGCCGTCGTGCACCTCCCAGGTGCGGGTGGCGACGGTGTCGAGGAACCAGCGGTCGTGGGTGACGACGACGAGCGCGGTGCGGCGCGCGAGCAGATGCTCGGCAAGCCATTGCACGCCTTCGACGTCGAGGTGGTTGGTGGGCTCGTCGAGCACCAGCAGATCCAGTTCCTGCACCAGCGCTGCGGCGAGCGCGACGCGGCGCCGTTCACCGCCGGACAGGTTGTCGACGCCTGCGTCGAGTTCGCGCAGGCCGATCCCGTCGAGCACACCGCGGATGCGCGCGTCGCCCGCCCACTCGTGCTCGGCGCGCCCGAGCGGTGCGATGACGACGTCGGCGACGGTCGCCCCGGGCGGCAACGCGCCGCGTTGGGTCACCACCGCCATGCGGAGCCCGCCGACGTGGCTCACCCGACCGGAATCCGGCGGTTCGAGCCCCGAAAGGACTTCCAGCAGCGTGGTTTTGCCGCCACCGTTGAGTCCGACCACACCGATGCGCTCGCCTTCGGCGACGCCGAGGGACACCCCGTCGAGCAGCGGGCGGATTCCGAAGGACTTGTGCACCTGCTCGAGGTTGACGAGATTAGCCACGGGCAGGCTCTTCGACAACCTTGGCACCCGGCGCCGGGCCGGAGGCCACCCGGACACTGCGGCACACTCCGGCTCCGGACAGCTCGGCGCTGACTTCGATTGCGGCGTCGGCGTCTTCGCACAGGAACGCACACGTCGGGCCGCTGCCCGAGACGATTCCGGCGAGGGCGCCCGCGGTGACTCCCGCACGCAAGGTGCGCCGCAGCTCGGGTTTGAGCGACAGCGCCGCGGCCTGCAGATCGTTGCCCAGCAATGGGGCCAACTGCGTGGGGTCGCCCGCCGCGAGCGCCTGCATCAGCTGTTGCGGCTCGCCGAGCCGCTTGGGCTGGCCTTCACCGCGCAGCCGATCGAGTTCGCGATACACCGCAGGGGTGGACAGCCCACCCTTGGCGAAGGCGAGCACCCAGTGGAAAGTGTTGCGCGACAACACCGGAAGCAGTTCTTCCCCGCGGCCGGTGCCGATCGCGGTGCCGCCGTGCAGCGCGAAGGGCACGTCGCTGCCCAGATCCAGGGCGAGGTCGTAGAGGTCGTCGCGGGTGAGCTCGAGGCGCCACAGCGAGTTCAGCGCCAACAGGGTTGCCGCCGCGTCGGCGCTGCCGCCGGCCATGCCGCCTGCCACCGGGATGCCCTTGTCGATCGCGATTTCCACGTTGGGTTCCCGGCCGGCCTTGTGCGCGAGCCGGACCGCGGCCTTCCAGGCCAGGTTGTCCTTGTCGACGGGCACGTCGCGGGCGCCTTCGCCGCCGACTCGGATGCTCAGCGTCTGTGCCGGTGCCACCTCGACGTCGTCGCCCAGCGACAACGCCTGAAAGAC